>JAOQAL010000742.1 GCA_025963615.1 Chitinophagaceae bacterium
TAAGCTGAATGAATGGGAGTACCAGGATTCGGCAGGTTATTCGCTGCCATTTAATCCAACTTATTTACAATTAAACAACATACTGAAATCAACCGCCGACCTTGATATTACCAAACTCTCCGGTTATTTGCAGGATAATATCGCCTGGGGAGATACTTTGCATTCCTTCACATTACAAGCGGGTATCCGTTATAATTATAATTCACTCAATAAAGAATTTTTTGTTTCACCCCGCGTCGGCGCCAGCTGGAAACCCAACTGGAAGCGTGATATTATTTTCCGCGTTGCCGTTGGTTCCTATAATCAACCCCCGTTCTATCGTGAACTGAGACGATATGACGGCACCATCAATACCGCCCTTAAATCACAAAAAAGCTGGCAGGCTGTCGCAGGTTTTGATTACAACTTTAAAGGTTGGGGAAGACCGATGCGCCTGACTACGGAAGCTTATTATAAATACATGACGGATGTGGATCCTTACGATATTGACAATGTGCGTATCCGTTATTTTGGTAATAATAATGCCAGGGCCTATGCAGAAGGAATTGAAATGCGCTTATTCGGCGAACTCGTGAAAGATGCTGAAAGCTGGATCAGCCTTGGCTTTATGAAAACTAAAGAAAATATTGATGGCGACTTTTACAAAGTGTATACCATTGATTCATTGAATCAGCCCATTGACAGCTCTACCGTGGAAGGTGGTTGGTTCAGGAGACCTACCGACAGAAGAATTACATTCGGAATGTATTTCCAGGATTACTTATCTACTAATAAAAACTTTAAAGTATACTTAAGCACCTTGTACGGCAGCAACCTGCCTTATAATATTCCGAACAATGTGAAATACAGGAATGCCTTATTCATTGAACCTTATATACGGATTGATATTGGTTTCAGTGCTTTACTCCTGGATGCTGATCGCAGCAAGCGCCGCAGTCACAGTCCTTTCCTGGGATTTGATAATATATGGGCCACGCTGGAAGTGTTTAACCTGATTGACCGGGCCAATACCATATCCTACCTGCTGGTCAAGGATTTTGCCAATAACATTTATACTATTCCCAACCGGCTAACTCCGAGATTGATTAATTTGAAAGTGGTGGCGAGGTGGTAGACTGAATAAAATGTGGATATTATCCTTTATTCTCAAAATCAAATTTATGTTGCTCCTGGTAAACTTAACATAAAAATTTACTGCCATTTATTCCTTCTGATATCCCAACTCGTTAACCCTATTTTAAACTGCACAGGATTATTGAATGTATTGGCCGCAGACGTAACAACATAAACGCCCAGTTTAAATTTAGCCAGCGTATTAAAAGGTATTTTAAAAATCCGCTCTATCCCCGCAAATGCTTCCACATATCTCAGGTTTCTTTCGGGCGCTATTAAGAATCCAGCCCCTCCCACTTCCCGTAGTTGTAATTTTTTCAGGAAAGGAATTTTATTGATCAGCGCACCGTTGAATTCATGTACATAATGGCACTGGTAAAACCGTTTGAATGTAGCGAAGGTAGAATCCAGGGCCTGGAACGCTTCATTGGGATTCAATAAAAGCAAAGGATCTCCGCGGCGCTGAAACTGGTAATCCACCAAACGCAGGTCCTTCTGATTTGGGAAACTACCGGTTTTAATGGTATAGGAAGATATACCCGCCAGTCCCAGTTTAATAGATTGCTCAATACCAAATTCGAGATAGTCAAAATCTACTTTGCTATTGAATATACCAGGAATGCCTTTGCGCCAGACAGTATAGAATGTTGGCCATGCAGAACCGAGTATAATTTTTTCGCGGGGCTCCCGTATGTAGTGCTGAAAAGGCGTGTACTGCAATCTTACTTTTCCATAAACAGCATTATAGGGGTCAAAGGCAATGGCATGATTACCGGTAAGAATATCGCCCAACAAACTGTCCACCTGGTTGTTTGTTTTGTAATCGTTTACGGATCTCCGAAAGGCGATATCAAAATTGGTATAAAGAAATAATCCGTTGAGCAATTCAAGTCCATGTCCCACTCCTATGGAATTATTCAGGTAAACATTGCTTCGCTTCAGCATATTGATCCACGCGTCGCCGGCATAAATAAATTGAAAATCGCGGCCACCGGAAAAGCTATAAAAACCGCGGTTAAATGGATTGTACATCCGGTTGAAACTCATATTTCCATTGAAATCGTGATTACGGATACCATAACTTACCTGGCTGAACAAAGAAATATGTTTCCTTGATTTAAATGTTTTATTGTAGGTAAACATGGGCATGATGCGGGTGCCGCCAAATACGAAAGGCTGGTATAGCGATACTAATGAAGGCATGGACCAGCTTCTTTCCTTTTCATGATTGCGAAATGTCTGGCCAAAAATCAGCAGTTTTTTCCAGGTTATTTTATTGATTACTCCATCCATTGAATCCAGGTAAACGGTTGTATGCGTAGCATGATACACACTGTCTTTATAGTGTATAAAGCGCATTTCTTTTTCCGTCAAAGGTTCCAGCCTTGTATTTTGCCAAAAAGCTATGTCTTTTTCATACGCTTCCTGTGCCGTTTTACTGACTTCGCTTCCAAAATATTTTTTATCAAATGGCTTATGCAATTCAAAGTCTTTATAGGAAACCAATGTCTGGCCTGACTTTTTCGCTTTACCACTTTTGGTGAAATAAACAAACTTCTGTCTTGTTATCATCCAGGCAGTATTATTTACAAAATCATAATGCTGCTCTACTCCAAAGAAATCGTATTGGGGTAAATGATATTTTGGAAGACTGAATTTGGTATGAAGGATTGCCCATGAGCTGTCGCAGATTGTTATTTCTCCTTCCACTGTGGCATTGCTCAGCTGACGCGGTTTTACACCAATTGTATAAATTTTCCGGTTTCCTTTATTCTCCATCTTCAGCATCTTAAACCGGTAAGCTAATAAACCGCTGTAACTAACGGGTGATAAAAAAGGAGTTTGTGAAACAGCAGGCACTTTAACAAGGTTATTATAAAAATCAAAACTCCCGTCTGTAGTGGTCAGAAAAAATAACCCGTCCGCATTTCCTCTTTTGGCAACACCCAGGCGTTCTTCTTTGGTTCGCTGACCGGTTTCGTGATCATATTTTAAAGAAATTTCAGCCATGGCCATTTTCAATAAACCGGCAGTAGCCCGGAGAGAATCCGGAATTGGTTTTTTCTTTTTCTGTTTTGGGGGGAGGGAATCCTCCTGTGTGGCTTTAATATATATATTGCAGGAATAGGGGCCCGCCGCCGATTGTATTTTATCTTTATTCCTGATGACATTGCGGATAACTTCTTCAGACCGGTCTTTTATTTTTCCTTTGACTATTACTTCAGCAAGGTCTTTTGAGTCATCTGCTTCCAGTATTACATTCTGCAGGTAATCCGATTTGCCAACAATAATTGTAATAACCCTTGGCTTGTAACCCATCATGCTCACCACCAGGTCGTATTTCCCTTCCTCCATCATCAGTTGATAACTTCCGTCTTCTTTGGTAATAGTGCCCATTTGCAATTCTTTTGCCTGTACACTTACAAAAGCCAGGGGTTCTAGCCGGGTACTGGTTATTCTTCCATAAACCCGGGATGACTGACCCGATAAACTATAGGATGATGACATAACTAACGCAGCAAAAAAAAGGTTTCGGTTCATGTGGCGCCGGGTTGGCAACTGTAAAAATGCGGTAAATAAATTGCTGTTAATAGTGCAGCATTACTTTTAAACTTGTTTTAACAGTGCGGGAATTCATTCAGCAACCGACCCATTTATTCAGTATGACCGGCAAACAAGTAGAACTGGTAACATTTTCTTAATTCACCAAATATTACCACAAAAAATTTCTGTTCACATTTGTTAATAAGTAACTTTAGGAAACAAAGAATACAAGTCCTAATTTGAACAGGAATGGATGATCCGTCTTCCATGAACAACTTTGACAGCATTGTGAAATTTAAAACCGAAGCGCATTGACAGAAACGACCATCAACCTGGAAACCGTAAACCCTATAGAGTTTTTCGGCGTTAATAATGGCAAGCTTGACATACTAAAAAAGAAATTCCCGCTTCTTAAAATTCTTTCCCGGGGAACACAGCTCAAGTTAAGCGGATCACCTGAACAAGTAGATAATGCAAAGGAAAAAATCGTTCTTATTGTGCAATACCTGGAACGAAACGGACACATGAGTGAGAATTATTTTGAACAGATCCTTGGTGGAGATGATGCGGAGACTGTTGATCATTTTATAGAAAAAAATCCGAACGAAATTCTTGTCTTTGGTCCCAATGGTAAAACGGTTCGTGCAAGAACCGCCAACCAGAAACGCATGGTACAAATGACGGACCGGAATGATATTTTATTTGCCATTGGTCCTGCTGGTACCGGTAAAACATATACAGCCGTTGCCCTGGCCGTGAGGGCATTAAAAAACAAACATGTCAAAAAAATTATACTGACGCGTCCCGCCGTGGAGGCTGGCGAAAGCCTCGGCTTTTTACCCGGCGATCTGAAAGAAAAGATAGATCCCTACCTGCGTCCATTATATGATGCGCTCGATGACATGATTCCAGCCGACAAACTCGGCTATTATATGAGCACAAGAACAATAGAAATTGCACCCCTGGCTTATATGCGTGGACGTACCCTGGATAATGCTTTTATCATCCTGGATGAAGCGCAGAATGCAACCAATCTGCAGTTGAAGATGTTTTTAACGCGTATTGGCGCCAACGCAAAAGCGATTATAACCGGCGACGTAACGCAGGTTGATTTACCAAGAAATCAAAAAAGCGGGCTGGAAACAGCATCCCGCATTCTTCAAAATATTGATGGCATCGCCCATATTGAATTGGATGAGGATGATGTTGTGCGCCATCGGCTGGTAAAAGCAATTTTACGGGCTTATGATAAAGAACGAAAAGAAGATGACCAGCAGCCCCGGGATCAAAAATTTTACAGGGAGAAAGGTCAGCCATAGCTGGCAAAGATTTATTAGCTTGCAGGGATGAAAAAATATATAACCATAATTTCTTCATCCCTGCTTTTATTTTTAGCTGCCTGTAATAACGATGACAGTCGTGGTGCTGCCACTTCAGAAAACGATATTGATGCCGCGCGGAATTTTATACGGGCCGCATTAGATGGAAAGTTTAACGATGCAAAGGGCTTTCTTTTTAACGACTCATCCAACCTGGAGTATTTCGATGCATATCAGCGTAATTATCAGAAAATAGAACCTGAAGTTAAAAGGGATTACAGGGAATCTACCATCAAAATTCATACGGTAACACCGCTGAATGATTCTACCACTGTTGTCATTTATTCCAATTCATTCAAGAATGATCACGATACACTGAAAGTGCTGAAAAAAAATAATCAGTGGTTGGTAGATCTCAAATATCTTTTTCAGCATGATGCAGATACCATGCTGATACCAAGGCAGTATAAGACAGATACTTTAAAATGATAAAAAATATTCTATTGGTAAGTATCGGCGGCGGAATAGGAAGTGCTCTGCGATACTTATGTCAGAAATGGGTCTACCAGTTATATCCTCTTACATTTCCCTGGGGTACGTTCCTGGTAAATATTCTTGGCTGTTTTCTTATCGGAGTATTTTTTGCCGCTTCTGAAAAAAGCGCTGTGATCAGTGCAGACTGGCGATTATTTCTTACTACCGGTATTTGCGGGGGATTTACTACTTTTTCAGCTTTTGCCTTTGAGAATATGAATCTTCTCCGCACAGGGGATGTCTCCTATTCGCTATTGTATGCTGCCAGCAGTGTGATCCTGGGAATAATCGCTGTGTTCGCCGGAATTGCTTTAATTAAAGTTTTATAACATGAACCTGCACGGACAGTCCAAATTATTACGCATCTTTATTGGTGAAAGCGACCGTATCGGTCACCAGGCATTGTATGAAGCCATTGTGTTATCCGCAAAGGAAAGGAATATGGCAGGAGCCACGGTGATTAAAGGGATCATGTCTTTTGGAGCAAGCAGTCATATTCATGTAGCCAGACTCATAGAGCTATCTGAAGACCTTCCGGTAATTATTGAAATCGTTGACCAGGCAGAAAAGATTGACCTGTTTCTTCCTGTCATAAATGACTTATTTGAGCAATGTGGCAAAGGAGGATTAATTACAATAGAAAAAGTTGAAGTTCTTTATTATAAATCCAAAAAATAGTGAGGCATGTTAACTGTAAAACATCCGTGGCATGGTGTCAATCCCGGTAAAGGGGCGCCCAGGATAGTAAATGCAATTATTGAGATTCCGCAAGGCTCAAGAGCAAAATATGAGATTGATAAAGAGACTGGTCTGTTAAAATTAGACCGGGTTATTTACTCATCATTTCATTATCCTGTCAACTATGGTTTTATTCCCCAAACATTGGGACAGGATGGCGATCCGTTGGACATCCTGGTACTTTGTTCGCAATCCATTCAACCGCTTTGCCTGGTAGAAGCTGCTGTTATCGGTAATATGCAGATGATTGATATGGGCAAACAGGATGATAAGATCATCGCCGTTGCGTCAAACGATCCGTCCGTCAATCACTATAAAAACATTGAAGAACTTCCGCAGCATTTTCTTATTGAATTAAAAAATTACTTTGAACAATATAAAGTACTCGAAAATAAAAAAGTTGAAATTGATAATTTCCAGGATAAAGCTGAAGCGTTGAAAATCATATTGGATGCGGTAAAATTCTATAAAGCTGAATTCAAGGATTTTTTCAAATGAAAAATAACCCGCAAAAGATGAGTATAGAGACTATCCTGATGCTGATTCTTATTGGTTTATTCGCCGGTGTGCTGAGTGGCATGGTGGGGATTGGTGGGGGTGTTATCGTGGTACCCGCCTTAGTTTTCTTCCTGGGCTTCAGTCAGCACCAGGCCCAGGGCACTTCACTTGGATTGTTACTTTTGCCTGTTGGTTTTTTAGCGGTCATGAATTATTACAACAAAGGTTTTATTGACATAAAAGTAGTTGCCATTATGAGTATTGCTTTTATACTGGGTGGTTGGCTAGGCAGCAAATTATCTTTATCCTTGCCTGGAGAAACAGTAAAAAAGATATTTGCCATCGTGCTTTTTTACACGGGTATAAAAATGATGGGATGGGATAGCCTATTTGTAAAATGGATTAAAAATATCTTCTCCTGAATAAATGAAAAATGTTTTACTGATAATTTTTGCCGGCTGTTTTATCAATCCTGTTTTTTCACAAAACAGGCTGGAAAAGGCTATACACAATTACTACCGGTACGATCCATTCGAAAGAAGTTTCAGCAGTTTTATCAATAATTTATTAAATGATGGCGCCTTGATAAATAAAACGGTTGTAAAAAGAACAGATTCCACGCTTTTCTTCTTTAAAGGTGAATATAAAGGCCATAATCCGTTTGGTTTTAAAGCAATCCGTACCGAGGTCCGGCTTGCAGAAATGGAAATAGAGAGTTCGGATTCCATCCGGCAAAAAGATACAATCATGGCTTACCAGTTGCTGGGTTATACCGGTAAAGCCGGCCAGGGTGAGCCGTCGGTAAAAGCCGAGTTTGCAAAATTTGACCGGAAATACGGAGGAGATTTTTCAAATAAAACAACCAAGGACCTGATGGAAGGTAACCAGCTTGCAGGTGTTACCTGAAATTATTTCCTGAGCAATTCAGCCATCTCGCCACTGACAGTGACCTGGGGAAATATAAGCGATGAGGAAAGTATTTTCGCTATCACGGTACGTCTTATAAAAATTGAAAACCAGGCCCTGCTGCCGTTGTTATACGACCGGGATTTTTCGCAGCCGGCGCCATGATATTTTTTCTGCGGGTTTGTAAACAGTTTTGCGCTTTCAAAAACTTATAGCTGTTTTTATGAAAAAGTAAATAATCAGCATCTTAGTATTAATTTCCTATTTCCCTTTTGTGAAGGTTGATAAGTATAACGATATAACCGACCAGCAATTGCTTGAGAATTTTTATTCCGGGCATGACACCAAATGGCTTGGGGTATTGCTGGAGCGCTATACCCTGTTGTTACTCGGTGTTTGCATGAAATACCTGAAAAACGAGGAAGAAGCTAAAGATAGCGTTCAGCAGATTTTTTTAAAAACAATCACGGAACTGCGAAAATATAAAGTAGAATACTTCAAATCATGGATCTACATGGTGGCAAAAAATCATTGCCTCATGAAAATCAGGGATAAACAGGGAAAGGTACCTGGGGCACTTAATGATAAACTGGCCGCAACTCCCGATATCCCCACTGACACGGTTACCTTATGGCAAAATGACAAAGTCCTGGAGCTGCTGACTGAGTCATTAAAAGAACTAAACCCCGAGCAACAGCAATGTGTAACTTTGTTTTATCTTGAAAAGAAAAGTTACCTGGAAATAAGCGAACAGACAAATTACAGCTTGTTACAGGTAAAGAGTTTTATACAGAACGGAAAAAGAAATTTAAAAATTCTGATTGAACGGAAATTAAACGAGAAAGTCTGATTCATGACAGGCAATTTAAAGGACATATTATCCAATTTATCAGTTGATGTGGACCAGGAAACACTCATTCTTTATCTGCAGGATAAACTACCTGAAGAGGAAAAACATGAGGTAGAAAAAATATTACTTCAAAATGAATTCGCGGATGAAGCGTTGGAAGGTCTGAAAGAATTTAGTGACAAAAAACAAATTCAATCGCTGGTTGAACAGCTGAATGCTGATCTGCGCAGGAAACTGCATAAGAAAAAACAAAGGCGGGAAAATTTACGATTGAAAGATCAACCCTGGCTTTATATTTCGCTGCTCATTATTTTATTCCTCATTATTATTGGCTACCTGATCGTTCATAAAATATTGTTACACCCTTAACACATTTATTCACCCGTTTTTACCTCATTCCCTCCATTCAGAATTTTGTTTTGGCAGGAGCCGGCAAATTTCGTAAACTTTGTTATTGTTATTCTGCTCTTAAATTATATGTTATGGGTATTCTTCAACACCTTCAGAAATGGAGTGACTCCCATCATCCCCGCTGGCTGGTAATCCTGCGTGTTGCCCTCGGGCTTAGCCTGTTTGTAAAAGGAATTTCTTTTATCCGGAATATGGGTGATCTGGAACTTTTATTATCGCAAAGCAGTTTGAGGGATTTTTCTTCCTGGATAGCCCTTGTTATTACCTGCATTCATCTCCTGGGTGGTTTTCTTATCATAATCGGTTTGCTTACACGCTGGGCGGTATTAATACAACTCCCTGTATTATTGGGCGCTATATTTTTTATACATCCCCCTTTTGCAGAAACAGAATTTATATTTGCCTTGCTGCTGATCTTATTGCTGATATTGTTCTTTGTTGAAGGTGGCGGGCCATTTTCTTTGGACAATTATTTTTTGAAACATCCTAAATAAACCGTGGATCTCAATATTTCAGTTTGCTTTCAACAGCCATCCAGTAATCAAATACTTCTTTTGCTTTTGGATGAGGGTAATGCTGGAAACGTATCTTTCTTTCAGCCGCATTAATATTAATTTCCCTATAGATGAAATCATCATCAAAATTAATAGCAGCGGCATCATGACGTGTATTAGCATACACAACACTATTCACCCTCGCCCAGTATACAGCACCCAGGCACATTGGACATGGTTCACAACTGGCGTATACGTCACAATCAGTGAGCTGCCATGTACCGAGATTTCTACAAGCTTTACGGATGGCTACAATTTCGGCGTGCGCCGTAGGGTCATTGTCTGACGTAACTTCATTATAACCTTCCGCGATGATTTCTCCCTGACGAACAATTACACATCCGAATGGTCCACCTTTATTTTCTGTTGTGCCCATACGGGCAAGTTCGATAGCTCTTTCCAGGAATTTCAACTGTTGCTCATTTAACATACAAAACGGTTTACATTTAAACAGATTATTCGATTAAATGACTGTGTAAAAACCACTAATTGTCCACAGTTTACGCACTAAATTAAGCCGAATATGAATTCTGGATTAACTTTTAGTTAACTGGAACTATTATTGACCTAATGCTGTGTAACTTGACCCGGAATTTATTAACCTTCCAAAATGCTTACGTATGAGATGGGAACAAATTTCAGATAATGAAGGCAAAGAAGTTTATGAACTTCGTCACAATGAACAATGTGTACTTACCCTGACAGATAACGTTATTGCCGGCACTGTGCGGATTGAATCTGCCAGTGAGAAAAGAACTTTTGTTATTGGGAAGGAAGGTTTTTTTAACAACAGGACTGTTCTCAGAAATGAATACGGAATCCGGATAGGAGAATTAGGAATTGAGAACAATGAGCATTTTATTGAAATGGAAAATGAAAAATTTCATTACACCATCAATGACAGTTCTCCTGTAGAATTTATTATCTATAAAGAGTCAAAAGAAAATCCTATCATTACCTGTAAACTTAATACTCCCTTCCCGGCTCATGAACCCATGCTTGTTAAAGGGAAAAAACTACTTTTTACCAAGCTTAATTATGCCAGCCTGCTGATGTCAATGTGTTGGTATATTCTGCCCCCGATAGCAAAAATGAACCGGTTGGAATATTCAATCTAAATCAGGTCCACATAAATTTTATCCCGTTATTTTTTTTCGTTTTTCAGCGCATGGTAAGCAAATAATGCACTGGCCAGCATTAACAAACCGGCCAGCAAAAATGAAACACCCGGGAAATAGACCGGCGCGCTGCCATGGGTGAAATAAGCAAAAAGGCCTGTCATAAGTGGGGGTCCGATAATTGAAGTTGCGCTCATCAAACTGGTCAACGCTCCCTGCAACTCTCCTTGCTCGTTGGGGGGTACATGACCGGAAATAATTGCCTGCAAGGCAGGTCCTGAAATTCCTCCCAGGCAATAAGGGACCAGGAAGGCAAACATCATCCATCCGCGAATAGCTATCGCAAATAAAAACATTCCCAATGCGTATAAGGCCAGGCCGATGTAAACGCTTTTTTCATTGCCTAAGCGGGGATTTGTATAACGTATCAGCCCCCCTTGCACGGCTGATACTAATAATCCGACGACAGCCAATGAGGCACCGATAATCCCTGGAGACCAATTAAATCTTTCAATAGTAAAAAAACTCCAGTTACTTTGAACAGCGTGGGCGGCAATGTATACCAATATCAGGGAAATGACCAGTTCTCCGATGCCTTTATAACGCAGTAATAATTTAAATGCTCCAAATGGATTTGCTCTTTTCCATTCAAACTTTCTCCGGTTTTCGGGTGCTAAAGATTCCGGTAACACAAAATAACCCCATAACCAGTTTAGAAAACACAATATTGCCGCGGCAATAAAGGGAATACGTGGGCCAAATTGGCCTAGTAGGCCGCCAATGCCAGGGCCAATAATAAAACCCAGTCCAAATGCCGCCCCGATCATTCCAAAATTTTGTGCCCGGGTCTCTTTTGTACTGATATCGGCGATATATGCGGCGGCTGTGGTAAAACTGGCTCCTGTAACACCTGCTACAATTCTTCCTACAAACAGCCAGCCGATCGTTGGGGCGAATGAAAGGAATAAATAATCAACACCAAAGCCGAAAAGAGAAATTAATAAAATAGGCCGGCGGCCATAACGATCGCTCAGGTTCCCTACCAGCGGAGCACATAATAATTGCATTCCTGCGAACGCTCCGGTAAGCCATCCGCCATATTCTGCGGCATGGCTGGTATCACTTCCAGTCATTTCTTTGATAAGGTTCGGAATGACGGGAATAATAATTCCCCAACCAATAACATCAATCAGCAGGGTGACAAAAATAAATCCCATTGCTGCTTTGCGACCTGACGCCATAGAACATACTAATTTTAAAGAGAGCGCAAAGATGTAGTTTTTAGCCGAACGAAAAACCGGAAGATCACAGTTGCCTTATAATTTTTCCCAAACCTGCCGGGCAAACTGCTCCAGCGATGGATCTCTGGCCCCCATGAGCAAAAGAACAGCGGGGTTTGTAAGGTGAGGCCTTACGACAGAGAGAAAATCATTCCTATTCTCAACAAAAAAAGCCCGTTTATTTAATTTTTTAAGATCGTCGATCAGATCATTGGCGGAAATATTTTTTTCAGCCGTGCCGCCCGCATAAAATATTTCGCTCATCCATATTTCATCATCGGGCCTAAGTGCCTTTGCTATTTCAGCTACAAAATCATTTCGCAAAAAATTAGTAGGGCCATAGCCGTGCGGTTGAAACCAGGCAATCACTTTTGGCGCGATCGGCTGGCACGCTTCAATGGAAGTTGCGCATTTAACGGGGTTATGCGCATAATCATCTATTAGCCACACTCCTTTTTTATTACCTATAACCTGGTGACGACGATAGATCCCTTCATAATTCTTAAGTGCGGCTGCACATATTGTCAGATCAACTCCCAACTGGTTAGCCACGGCAGCTGCTGCCAGTGCATTTTCCATATTATGCCTGCCAACAACATTAAGAGCAAAATCAATTTTATTTATTTGAAAAGAAATAGTCAACCCATGCTGAACAAAACCGGTCGCCCTATAGCCGGCAGCAACATGTTCAGTACTTGCAAAATCTTGTTCTTCGTTTTGCGAAAGTTGTTTCGCCAGCGTATGAGATTGGTTTACTATAAACCGGCGGCTGTTATTTTTGAATATCGTAAATATATCCATCAGCACGTTAATCTCTTTATGGTCTTTGTCAACATTCAGCAATACTCCGGTTTCTGGCTGATACTGCACGATAGAACCATCGCTTTCATCTGCTTCAATCACCAGCCATTCACCGATACCGGCTTTTGCGTTTCCAATTTTTCCTTCTTTAATAATACTTATCAAACCGGCGCCACTGATAATTCCGGGTTTTAGTCCCGCAAATTCCAGGATATCAAATAACATAGCGCTTACCGTACTCTTGCCGCTGGTCCCTCCTATTGCAATTGTTTTTTTACTCTTTGCAATTATAGCCAGCAGCTCCGATCTTTTAATAAGCGGTATGTTAAGCGCCCTGGCTTTCTGTACTTCTTCCACGGTATCCTCTATTGCCGTTGACACAACGACAAGGTCTGTTTCGCTACTTATGCCTTCTCCATTTTGTAAATAGCATTGTATATCTTCTGCTTCCAGTTTTTCCTTAGCCTCATTATATTCATCTTTTTTAAAGTAACGGTCGCTTCCCGAAACCTGTTTGCCAATTCCTTTTAAATACTGCGCGATGGCGCTCATGCCGGTACCGGCTATGCCTATAAAAAAAACACTCCGGAAGTCTTTTATTGAAGATATCATTCTGCAAATAAAGCAATTATTGGGATTTGTAGTCAGCCCGGCGATTTTTAAACAGCTAAATATATTTTCTTTAAAACTACCGGTCACAAAAAAGGCCTCTTCAAAGAGGCCCTTTCATTGAGTACGTATTGAAAATTACTTATGTAACACGATATGAGGCAATTCAGTTTCCTGTCTTGAAGATACTGTAACATTGTTAACCGTTGTATCCTGGTAACCGTTAGACCCATTTACAAACACAGTGTATGTACCGGGAGTTAATCCCCTGACTTTAAATTTACCATCCCCGAAAGGTATGGCGTAAGCCGTATCGGCATTATATACACTTACAACGGCATAGGCATCCCAGGGCTTTATCTCGCCGTCAATACTTCCTGTAACCTTTGTAATAAACAGGCGTATAAACGGACGCAGGTAAAACTCATTATTCCTTACGTTGATAATTGATTTCCCCACATTGAAGTCAAGCCATAGCTGAAACTGTCCCGCCAGGTATTCATCAAATTCATTTCCCGAAAGCTTGAGCGTAATAACAGAATCGCCGGGATATAAATGCAGGGGATAGGATACACTGTCTTTAACCAGTGAATTATCTGATCCTAATGTAATTTTAATCCGTTTGATTTTACCCTGCGGGATCGTTCCTCCTGCAAGCAAGGTGTCTGCTCCGTTTCGTAATGTCAGTAAATCGTAAACGCCTGGGCGGATGGTAAGATCCTGCCATACCACGCTGGTATCTTTTTCATCATCCCAGTTGTGATCATGACGCCATGGATGTTCCAGGCTATCAACAGCAGACGTATCGACCAACACTTTTACGGATTGGATGTCGATCAACACTTTGTCAAATAAGGCGGGATCATCTGATAAATACAAAGAAATCTTTTGCTGACCCGGAGGCACAGCCGAAGTGGAAGAATTTTCCTTTTTGCAAGACACCATAAAAATAGCGACAAAGCTTATTGTAGCTATAAGGACACGGAGGAGTTTACCTGAGAATTTCATACACTTACTTTTTTAAAATCGTCTGTTAATAAATAATAGATTGTCTGTGGACTCGCAGGTGGGTTAAGAAAAAGGGGCTTGCGGGTAATGAGACGATAATAAAATGGCAGGGTTTAAATCAGAGATAAAAAAACTTATCCTGATTTAAACCCTGCGACAAAATATAAACGACTATAAAGTAATTAACGAAATATTAAGATTTCATTCTTATTGGTATTGTATATACATGGGCTGCGGCATTTGTTTCAATACTTCCTGTGGTGTTAACAGGCGGCTGTTCTCTCTTAAATCATTCTTATAAAATAATTTAAACCCTGTAAACTGCACCGGCTCTTTGTATATAAATTCTCTGTAGGTAGTTAATTTTTTTGCAGGATATCCCCAACCATCCATGTCCATTACGATCTGCACTTCGGGTTGTCTTGTTATTTGTTTGTAATTTGTTACCATCCTCTGGGTGAACCTATGGACAACTAATATTTTAGGTGGCAAGTTATTTTCTTTAGCGAGCCTGGCGAGGTAGTTTGTAGTGTAGTTAATATCTGCCGCATCAAATGTGCCGATTACTTTCCCCGGTGCTTCCCCACCTTTCATTGAAAATTCGGGATCAATGCCCAAATGAACATTGGGCATTTTTAAATATTGTTCTAATTGGGGGATTTCTTCCTGTAGGGTACTGAGACCCACCTGGACGTCAATAAATACAAGCGCATTTATTTCTTTAGCCATGCTTATTACAGAATCAATCTGATGAAACGGCATCCGCAACCTGTACTTAGCTCCTTTTCCAGGACTACCCTGAGCCGTAACTGCGATATAGTGAAGCGCAGGCATTACCGGGGTAGCAGGATCTGCTGCCTGCCATAAGGCTACTTCCTCTTTTAGTTTTTTGAGCATTTCTTCTCTGGGTAATTCACCCAATATGCCCATTCGTTTTGAATACAGGTTGCCATAAAAAGCTATTACCCTGTTAAAAGGGAAAATTGCACCGGCGGTGGGATAACCATGTATTACAGGCCATCGACCTGAACTATCCCCATTGGCCATAGCGGTCATTTTTTGTCTATAGGCAACAGAGTCAAGGATCGGCAACCCAACAGCAGGTTTTGCTTTTTCCACAGGCTTATTTGCCTCCGCGATGTTAATTGTATTGTTGGTATTCCCGGAATTTCCGCTGGAAAAGGTTTGTATGCCAAAAATGATTGCAACAATTCCAAGCACAATGCCGGCAGTCAGTAAAAATTTCCTTTGGTAGATAAAGGAGGTTAGGGCAGTTTTATTGCCTGTTTGATTCATAGATACGGGTTGAGTAATTAAAAAATAGAAACGAATCTGAACTGATTTTATTTCATGAAACCCGTTCAAAATAATAAAACAAGATATAACATTAAAAGAACTAATAGTATCGAAGTATTACTCATAATCAATAACCCGGAATTTACCGAGTCAAATATGGTTTTTACTTACTTTTTCAAAACATTTATAATGCCAGAATGTTTAGACAAGTCACTACAGTCTACCTAATTGTTCATTTTCCTTCCTGGCCGCCCTCAACATTTCACCAAAATCCATCCCTCTTACCATTGCCGTAACCGTGCTGGCGATCCTTTTTGCTTTGGTGGCTTCCGTTTTAGCGCTTTCGACCCATTTGCTATAATAATGCTGGTGCGAATTGGGCATTTTTTTAAAATTATCGATGGCAACAGGCTCATCTTGTAAACATTCTATTAATTCAGGACAAATCGTAAGTTTTGCCTTATCTATCTCAAGTTGTACTTTGAGCCGGGCTCCCTTTCCCTTCCTGATTCCTTTACGGATAGTGGCATTTAGTGCCATAATAAAATCGCCACCCCCCATCGGCAATAAGGCGATTTTCTGAATCGTATAGTTATCCAGCTTACCCTTCACACGGAATGATTTTTTATTCCCTGGTTTAAGTTGCTGCGCGATATCCACAGGAACCTGGATATAAGTCCAGCCGGTCTTTTCACCTTGTTCTGCAAACTGTAGTATAGTAGTTGTAAATTGAATCATAGATCTGGCCTGAAAAGTAAAAAAAACAATTTACCTGTAAATATTCTAGAAAAGATATTTTATTTTTTATTTCTAAAAGTCTGCCCGATGCTTACCATTGAAGAATCAAAAAAAATAGCGGGTGAATATGCCCTTCAATTTATAGTACCGGGTACAACCATCGGGATTGGCACAGGCTCCACCGTCTATTATTTTATCCATGCTTTAGCGGATAAGGTGAAGGCCGGTTTTTCCGTAAAAGGAGTGGCGTCTTCTAGGGGAACCGAATAAATGGCCCGGGAACTTGGCATTCAATTGATCGATCTGTACGATGCCACAGCCCTTGATCTCCCCATTGATGGCGCCGATGAAATAGATCCGCAAT
>JAOQAL010000779.1 GCA_025963615.1 Chitinophagaceae bacterium
AACGAAAGGAAACTGGCGGCTGCCTATTTATATAGGCATGCCATTTTTTCGCAGGCTAACTTCATAAAAAGTTAAAAGGAATAAAATATCCCGGTTTAAATATATTCAATTGTTTCGTGTCATGTAGTAAACTCGCATGAGCAGTTGGGTTTGGGTAAGGGCTGCCGGGCGCAGCCCTCTTTTATTTAAAATGAAGATAAAGTATACCATAATATTTCTCGCGGCTATTATCCTGTTGCTGGTTTCGGAGTATTTGTTTCTTACAGAATTGAATCAGGCCCACCGGTCATTGATACTCCTGCTTTCAGCTATCGGCGTTATTGTATCCTCCTTTATCGCCATTCTTTGTTACATCCGGTCTGCGAAAGATGTTGCTTGATTTTTCTCACCAACAAAAATGGTATTTTTAGCTTTCAATTGAGATGTTTTTTTCATTATGCTGAAAGGCCGGTTTAAATATATAGCACTCGTTATTTTCCTTTCGGGGCTGGTGCTGATCGTATTTCTTCAATTCAATTCCGGGTTGAGTATTAATAAGCTGATTCAAGGTAACACCAGCCTGCTGAATGAGTTAAAAACTCAAAATGACCTGCAAAAACTGCAAACAGAAATTGTTACGGTAGAAAGTAAGATCCGGGGTGTAATTATTACCCAGGACCGTGAGCACCTGAATGGAATTCGTGGTGAACTGGACAGTATCAAGCAACGGTTCAAATTAATTTAAGGTAAAGTACAGGATACGGGAACAAGCGAGTTGTTAAAACATTTGAATGTGCTGGTTAACAAAAAAATAGAATTTAATCAGCAGGTCATCGATACATTCAATGAGACCGGAAAATATGCCGCAGAACGATTGATCAATGCCAATGGGGGCAAGCGGCTTACCGATAGCATTTTTGATGTAGTAGAAGACGTTGACAGCAGCCGCCAGGTCAGTCTAAGCCAGATCATCGATTCCGTGGATAACAGTGGCACCGCTGCCCAGAACCGTGGTTTGATACTGGCGGTAGTAGCCTGTGTGTTTTGTATCGTGGCGTTCTGGTATATCGTTAATCAAAGTATGCAGCAGCAACGACTCATTTATATTCTGGATGCCTCTGAAAAAAAAGTAAAGGAAGCTGCTCATATCAAAGAACAGTTTCTGGCCAATATGAGCCATGAGATAAGAACACCCATGAATGCCATGCTTGGCTTCACCAATATTTTACATAGAACGAATCTGGATGCTGCACAAAAACAATATGTTGAAAATATCCAGGCCGCTGGTGAAAAGCTATTGGCTATTGTCAACGATATACTTGATCTTTCAAAGATTGAAGCCGGCATGATGCGCATTGAGCCGGCCCCTTTCAATATACGGGGATTGCTTCATTCTGTTGAAACGATGTTTTATGAAAAGGCAAAACAAAAACAATTGCACCTGAATTTTGTGATCGAAGATGGTATTCCTGATATCCTCGAAGGTGATGCCGTTCGTCTTACGCAGGTGCTGGTAAACCTGCTGGGCAATGCCATTAAGTTTACGCTCTCCGGGGAAATTAATGTGTCAGTGAAACCGGTTGCCCTGACAGATAATAAAATAAATATACAGTTTGCCATAAAAGATACTGGTATCGGTATAGCCAAAGAAAAACAACAAACTATTTTTGAGCGGTTTCAGCAGGCAGAAGCGGATACGACACGCCGTTATGGCGGTACCGGGCTGGGTCTGTCTATCGCAAAACAGATCATTGATCTGCAAAACGGAACTATAAAAGTAAATAGCGAGCCAGGGCAGGGTACCGAGTTTATTTTTGAATTACCCTATGTTATTTCCAAAGAAACCGGTGAAATAGCCAGGCAGGATGGCACCGGCACAGGAAGAAAAAAGTTGCTGTATAAAGCGAACTTACTGATTGCGGAAGATAATCCGATGAACCAGCAACTGATGAAACATTTAATGCATAGCTGGCATTTTGACTTTGATATGGTAAGTAATGGGAAAGAGGTGATAGACGCTGTTCAGAGAAAATCCTATGATATTGTTTTAATGGATATTCAAATGCCTGATATGGATGGTTATACCGCTACAGGAGTTTTGAGAAATGAATTGCATTTAAATATTCCGGTAGTAGCTATGACAGCCCATGCGATGGCAGGAGAGAAGGAAAAATGTATCCGTTTTGGGATGAATGACTATATCTCCAAACCGATCAATGAAACAGATCTTTATAATCTTATTCTTCGCTACATAGATTTTAACAGCAATAAAACGGGAGCAAAAAAAAATTATTCCATTATTGATCTTGATTACCTGCACGAACTTGCTAAAGGAAATAAAAATTTTGAAATGGAAATGATCCGGCAATTCATTGTGCAGGTACCGGCAGAGATCCATTCATTAAAAACCGCGATTGATCAAAAAGATTTTCCGGCTGTTACCTCCATTGCACATGGATTGAAATCTTCTGTTTCATTTATGGGACTTGCTTTAAAATTGGAACCTGTCTTGCGGCAGATAGAAGAAAATGCCTCCATCCATAACGATATAAACCGGGTTCAGCAAAATTTTGAGCAATTACAGCAATTCTGTTCGGAAGCTCTATCAGAAGCCAGGCTCCTGCTTGCATAGACGCTATTGGGCGACCTTTTATCCTTTCCGGGCGATTATTTTGTTAACGGCCTGTTTCTGGTTATACCTTGCAGACAGAAACCAATACCCCTTAAGTACGAAATAGCCATGAACCCGCAAAAACAAGTTTTTCAAACATCTTCTACTTTCCGGTGGAACACCTTCCGATGGGGTTCCAGGTTATTTATTTTTATTCTCATCCTGATGATTCCCGTAGTGTGGATTACTCTTGCAAGAGGTCGTAAGCCCGGATTACCCC
>JAOQAL010000794.1 GCA_025963615.1 Chitinophagaceae bacterium
TCAGTAAGCTTTATAAAAATCAATTTCAATTAATAGTAATAAAAATTTGACCATTTGATAATTTTCGCTGCGCGGGCAATGATAAAGAGGCAGTCTCAAAAGTATTGTTTTAAAATAAACCCGCAGAGATGTTGAGAAAGTAAAGATTGATTCTTAACCGTTCATCTCGTTGCGTTCTTTGCTTCGTTTCGCCCTTTGCGTGAAATATTCCTTTTGAGACAGCCTCTATTAATTTGATAGTTTTCCGAACCCGCTGGCCTCCGAAATATTTTAAATCTTACCTTGTGTTATTGCTTTGATAACAAAATAAATTGCCCGCCATCTGGTAAAACCAATAACATGAACCTCACTTTCTGCCGCCTGCTTATTATTATAAACAGTCTTTTTGTTTTGCAAGCTTGTGTTACAACGAAAAAAGTTGCAGCATCCGCTGATTCGTATTTTATTACCGGCGATACCTTGCCCGATGCACCAAAATTAGCGGCAAGAGGTGAATATAAAGTAGGTGTAAGAACAATTGAACTGGTCAACAAAAATCAGGTGGATATTCTCCATTCAAAAGCTGGTGCAGATCCATTGTATGACCGTCATTTAAAAGTTGAAATCTGGTATCCCGCCCTGATACCGGAAGGTAAAAAAGAATTGGTTGCATACAACCAGGTAATGGGCATGTTCAATGATTCTGCCAGGCCCCTGGTTCCATTCACTTTTGAGGGTAGGGCATTGCGTGACGCAGCGCCAGATGGAGGTGGCGGGACATATCCTTTAATTATAGTATCACATGGATATCCCGGCACCCGGTTGATCCTGACTTATCTGACAGAAAATTTAGCATCCAAAGGATATGTGGTAGCAGCTATCGATCATACCGAGTCAACTTTTTTCGATAGGGCGGGTTTTCAAAGCACATTATTAAACCGCGCAAAAGATATTTTATTTGTACTTAACCAGGTCGCGGACTTAAGCAAGGTGGATAGCAAAAGTTTTTTAGCAGGTTTGGCAGATGCAAATAATACGGGCCTGATTGGTTATTCCATGGGAGGTTATGGAGTGCTGAATGCTGCCGGTGCAGGGTATAGCCCGAAACTGGATTCTTTTTTTACGCTTATCACGGGAGGAAGCAAGGCTATCAATGTCCGCCTGGCCGGTAATGCAAACTATAAAGCAACCTTTGATACCCGGGTAAAAGCAGTAGTTGCGTTTGCACCCTGGGGAATGCAGCGGGGTGTTTGGAATGCGGAAGGATTACAAGGACTTAAAATACCCACATTTTTTGTAGCAGGAAACCAGGATGACGTTTCCGGTTATGAAGAGGGCATCAAGGCGATATATCAAGGCGTGGTAAATGCCAGGCGTTATTTGCTGACCTATGAGAATGCCCGGCATAATATAGCACCGAATCCACCGCCACCCGAAACATTAAAACCGGCTGTGCCTTATAGTGAGTATTCCTTTTATGCCGAACCATCCTGGAAAGAACAGCGCATTAATAATATTAATCAGCATTTTATAACGGCGTTTTTAGGTATTTACCTAAAGAAAATGGATTATTCAAAATACCTGGAGCTGCAGGAGAAATCAAATGATAAAACATGGACGGGATTTAAGCCCCGAACCTCCGTTGGCCTGGAATTGTTGCAGGATAGCCCCCGGTAATAAATAGGGAAGGGCCACCACCCGGCAGCCGTTGCCTTACCAGGGCTGTAAAAATCTTAAGGGAAAATTCCTAACTCAGCATAAGCCGTGCCTACTTTATTAATAGCAACAACATAAGCTGCTGTGCGCATATCCGGTATCGTGGGATTGTTATGCCACATTTCCATAATTTCTCTTGTTGCGACGATCATAGTTTCCTCCAGTCCGCTAAATACGAGATCAGCTTCCTCAGGTCCATGCATAATCTTTTCTCTTGCATTATGACCGACCTTCTTGCCAGTCAAAAATTCCATCTGCCCCAGGATATTGCTATTCAGGTTTTCTGTAAATCGTTTTTCCATGCGTCCATAACGCACATGACTCAGGTTTTTTAACCATTCAAAATAGGATACCGTTACGCCACCGGCATTCAGGTACATGTCCGGTACTACCAGAATCCCCTTTTTAATAAATATTTCATCAGCTTCGGGCGTTAAAGGTCCATTGGCGGCTTCACCGATAATCCTTGCTTTGACCCTTCCCGCATTCTCACTATTGATTACATTTTCTAATGCTGCCGGAATTAAAATATCACATTCCGCTTCGAGCGCATCCGAAGATTTCTCAAAATTCTTTGCACCTGGAAAATTTAAAATAGAACCAGTTTTTTTGCGGTGTTGAAAAACTGCCTCAACATCCAGCCCCCGGTTATTGAAAATAGCTCCTTCATATTCAGCTAATGCAATAATTTTCGCACCACCCTGCTGGAAAAATTTAGCGGAGTGATAACCTACATTTCCCAATCCCTGTACGATGATTTTCTTTCCCAGCACGCCTGTTTCCAAACCAATTCTTTTCATCACATCAGGCATATCGCATACTTCCCGTAAACCATAAAATACGCCCAGACCGGTTGCTTCACGACGGCCCCTCACACCTCCTTGCGTTACAGGCTTTCCAGTTACACAAGCCAATGCATCTACTTCCCCCGGCCGCATGCTTAAATAGGTATCCAGTATCCAGGCCATTTCACGTTCACCCGTTCCATAATCGGGTGCCGGTACATCGGTACCCGGCCCGATAAAGTTTTTCTTAATCAGTTCTGATGTATAACGACGGGTAATCTTTTCAAGATCGTAAGCCGAATATTTTTTGGGGTCGATAGTGATACCGCCCTTCGCACCACCAAATGGAACATTTACAATAGCGCACTTATAAGTCATGAGCGCTGCCAGGGCCATCACCTCGTCCAGGTTCACGCTGGTGGCAAAACGGATACCCCCTTTACATGGCGTTTTATGATGGGAGTGCTGAACGCGGTAAGCTTTAATTACTTCAACCTTATCGCCAATCTTTACCGGGAAATGCATCCGGTAAACACTGTTACATTGTTTTATCTGTTCCAGGATGCCCGGATCCCAGCTGGTGAATTTGGCGGCGCGATCAAAACTTCTTTCAACGGCGCCAAAAAAACTGTAATTGATATCTGACATGTGATTTATTTTTATAAACGTTCGTTATTTATTTTGAGCCAAACTAGGTACTACTATCATCTTTCATTGCATATTGACCCCGCAAAGTCAGGACAGGCGTGGTCGCTCTCTTGTGCAACAACAATAATATCCGTCAATTAATTGGTTGCACCCCGGAGAGGTAAGTCGGTAATTTTATCGTACGCTTGGTTT
>JAOQAL010000805.1 GCA_025963615.1 Chitinophagaceae bacterium
GCAGTAAATGAAAACCTGAATATTTATCAATAATGTCGGGTTAAAATTTCTTAGCTATGTTTTAGCCTCTCTCCCCGGGGAATTCCCAGGCAATGCGAAGGGAAGGAGCGCGTCTGGTAGCGTGACGCCATATAAACAGCTAAACGCCGCTATCTGATTTACCGGAATACAATGAATATTTATTGGTTCTTACGGGCGCGCCGTTTAGAAGGCTTGCTATTCAACACATCATTTTTTGTGGGAAGGATTTCATCATCCGGTTTTTTCTTTACCCAGATCGTTATTTCTTTCGTGGCAGCAGTGTTATTTCTCAGCACCGCTTTAACAATAACTTTTTCTTCACTAAAATCAGGGGATAACACAAGATCATTGCCTTCAAATTTTCCAGCGGATGCGGAAAATTGAATTTCTTTCGCAGTCAATGGCAGCCACCGGCCATCTGAAAGTTTACCATCCACATTGATATAATTATGTACCCCTTTTTTAAGACTATCGGTGTAAAGATGAAAAAAAATGCTGTCAACCTTTTGGGCGTTGGCAAAAGAGGTGATCAGGAGCGCTGTAAAAAATAAAAGGGTCTTCATTTCTTTTTTTGGATGACGATCATTCCGGAATAAAGGTACGACGCCGGAATACCTTAACATTTCTTTTGAACCCCTTAAACGGCACGATCGTCAAGCCCTACCGGCTATATTTTGTAATAATTTATTTTTTCACATCAAAGCCTGCTGTTTTGCTGAAAATTTTACCACTGGCAGATATGCCCTGAACCAGGATAAAATATTTCCCTTCCAGGTCCGACGTATAGAAACTAACGGCTGTCTTATTTTGCCTGTTTATTTTAATATCCGGCGCCCAATACAAGAGGTTTCTGAAATCCGGTACGCGACTGTTCTTTTGGGCAGGTGTTTCATAAACCGGTGAATAAAATTCTCTTTGGAGCTGGAGCCCTTCATATTCCATAACCACCGCATTGGGGTCGAGTCTTACCCCATCCAGGTCACCTTTATAAGTGGAATAGCTTACAATGCCATCACTGATCAATGGACCGTAATAATATTTTTTACTTAACACTTCTATCTTATTAATTTTTAAGGGATCCATGGCTATGATTGAATCCATGTCAAAAAAAGGAACTCCATCCACCAGCACCAGCGGGTCCGACGTAAAAAATTCGTGCGGGTTCTGCAACATGTAAAGATGGAATTTACGGTTCTGTTTCCGGGGCGACACTTCCATTACGTATTCCCGCAACACTTCCTCCATAGTCGTAAACCGGGTATAATCATCCAGGTAATAAACTTTTTCCGGGGGACCAAAAAAATGGCTTGTATCAGCAAACGGAAAGTAAAACCGGTTCAGCGAATCATTAAGATAAGTAGTTTGTACCTGGCTATTAATGCTCTGGTACAGCAATTGATTTTGAATCGATGGCGGAATAGCTAACGCGGGCAATAGGGTTTCTGAAAATTTTTCAGCATAGGGACTAAAGATATCAACCCGGTAATTGCTGTCCAATTTGGAATTGGTTTGAACAATTATTTGTTCCGTACCGGTAAAGTCTTTTGTATTAAATAGCACCTGCCCCTCCGGGTTACTCGCAGCCGCAGTAAATTGATATTTTTTTGCGGGTGCGGAAAGATAGGCGGTAATGTTTTTCGCTGGCATCCCCGACTGCTTATTGATTATTTTACCAGCGATAAGATGTCCTTCATATTCCGGGGTAAATTCAAAAAACGGCTTCTTGTTACTTAAAATATCATCCCATTTAAATCTTCGCCATCCATGGGTCAGCATCAGGTTGTCCGCGGCATGGTCTTGTTCGGTGCCGGGATTAAAATAATACCCCGGAGATTCTATATAACCTTGAAGGTCAGCCGAAAGCCATAAATAACTAAGAATATCGGTTTTATCGGGAGCCTGCAGCGAATCGGTATGATAAACTGATAGCGACAGATCACTAACTTCCTCCTTGTTTGTGGCAATATCCAGGGTTACCTTATTCCTTTTTGAATAGTTTTCATGGTCTGGCTTAATATCCAGCTCCTGGGCCTCCGGCCTTTTGAAATAAAGACGTTCACAAACAGGTTGTTTGAACTGGTTGAAGAGCGTAAACACCGTAATGCCTTCTCCAGGCGTTTTTTTATTAATCGTGAAAACGGCTTTATGGCCTGTTAGGGCTCTTTCCTCAGCGAGTTTGATATGTTGACGGGTATGGCAAAGAAGATAAACAGTCTGATCGTTGGATTGATTATCGGTAGAAACAGTTACTGTGAGCTGGTCTCCGCCATCTTCAACGCGCATTACAAAACCTTTTTCATAAGCGGCCGGTAAATTGACCATCACACTGGTATCCTTGCGCACATTGACTAACGCCTTATAGGATTCGCCTGCCTTGGGTGTGAAGTTAAATTTCCCGATGCCCAGGTGAGAAGTTTTAAAATTTAAAACGGTATCATTATTGAGTTTTAATAAAGTACCGCCGCAATCAATTCCTTTTCCAAATTGATCAGCAATTTTAAAGGCCACGTTACTTTCAATACCATTTACAAGATTTCCACCCTCAGGAAAAAATTGAATATCATATTTAATGACCGGGGTTGGCGCAGGGGATGAAAAATTTCTCAGTGTATTGATCACCGTTATAGGTTTTTCAAAGTAGAAATCAACAGGGGAGTTTCTCATCCACCTTGTATAAGCCCTTAAAAGCAAATTACCTGAGTTTACAGAGGCCGGTAAAAGGAAGGAACCGTTTCCGGATCCCTGCTGCAATGCTATTTTAGCCTGGAGCAGCGGCGTATGGCTATTATCCAGGATTTCTATATAGGCTACTTTGCTTAAATCAATGGGTATATGAGAACTGGCATCGGTAACATATACTTTAAACCAGATAATTTCCCCGGCTACATAAACCGATTTATCCGTATGTACGAACAATTTTTCCTGCGGGTAATTCCGGGCATAATCTTCAAATTGCGTTGGAAGATGATCAGCCCCTGCTTGCGCGGCCAGGGTGGAGCGCAGTAATAAAAAGCTGAAGAGGTATAACGAAATATATTTAAAATGGGACCGCATAGTATTTAAAGAATTTATTTTTCAAGCATACAGATCTTATGGCCAGAAATCAGGTTTCTTATTGCTGCCACCCCTTGTTGTGCAATCAACGCAACCCCTTGTTCCACCATAATATCCAATAAGAAGTCCCCGCATGTCATGGGCTTCAGAAATAGGAATTAATTGACCGTCTCCAAAAAAATCTTCAAGACTATCCAGGGGAACAATTCGTCTTTCGTCACACAAAACCTGGTAATTCCAGGGTTTCACCTCCTCATGATCAATGAAAATTCTTTTTTCATTCAATGTAGACGCCGTTACAAAGCCAAGAACTGTTTCAGCAGGATCATTTAAGGAATGGATATTGCCGGTCAACTGCGATGGCTGCGCATCGAAAATGGAACCTAACTGCTCTGAAATTTTTTTAAGATTTTGCAGATATTCATAACCATCTTTTGTAATGGCATATTGCTTTACGAGGATACTATACTTTACAGAGATTTCTATCGAATTAGCTGCGATAAACCGGATAGGACTCAGATTGATAATATCCTGGGAGAGCTTTGCGGAAGAACCCAGCAGCAAATCGGTTGAATGGTTTGTTTTCCAGCATTGGAAAACAAGCTCATCGTTCTGCCGGGGCAAAACGGCATGATTTTCAAATTTATAAGATGAAAAATAATTGGAGTGGTATTCCCAGGTATCAGTATAATCCCACCGGTAATATTTTGTATTGTTTTGTGGATCGTGGGTACTCACGAATATCCTTACGCCATTATTTTGCATTTGCCAGCTTACGCTGTCTATAAGAGGAGTCTGTTTTACTTCTATTTCGTCTGAGGCATACTGTTTCCCGTCGGCCGTTTTGATGCGGAGCTTGAATTTTTTATTAACATCAAGATTGATTCCCGGCACGATATATTGTCCATCACCCATTTCCTGGAAATGATATAGTGTTGCACCCGTTGCATCTTCCAGGGTGATCTGGGAGATAGATTCAGCCGAGTTGGCCGTTCCATCTGCCAGTTTCCGGGTATGGCTCAGTCGGATCAAGGTGGTATCGGAACTATTATTTAAAAAACCGTCCACCACCAGTAAGTTGAGGTTTGTTTTTACAACAGGCGGATCATAGGTTTCCTTACAGGAAATCAATAAAATTATTGCAAGTAATA
>JAOQAL010000810.1 GCA_025963615.1 Chitinophagaceae bacterium
CACAACCGTTACTTTAGGAACCCCCTTGGATGAGTTATTAGTAGAAAGTGCAGCAAAATCTTTTGATTCAAAATTCTTTTTGCATTATAATTTTCCTCCTTTCAGCACCGGTGAAGTGAAGATGATGAGAGGACAAAGCCGTCGTGAAATTGGCCACGGTAACCTGGCGCAGCGTTCCTTGAAAAAGATAATGCCAACCAACGATTTTCCTTATACCGTTCGTATAGTCAGCGATATCCTTGAATCAAATGGTTCTTCGTCTATGGCCACGGTATGTGCCGGTTCATTGGCCTTGATGGATTCTGGTATTCCCTTCCCCAAACATGTATCGGGTATTGCAATGGGACTGATTACAAAGGATGACAAATACGCGGTGTTGAGCGATATTTTGGGTGATGAGGATCACCTCGGTGACATGGACTTCAAAGTAACTGGAACCCGGGATGGTATTTGCGCTGTGCAAATGGATATAAAAGTGGATGGACTGAAAATGGAAGTCATGCAGCAGGCCCTTGACCAGGCACGCCGTGGTCGCTTACATATCCTGGACGCCATGTATAAATGTATTCCGGAAGCCAGAGTGGAGGTGAAACCACATTCTCCGAGAATGATAAAGATGTATATTGACCGTGAATTTATCGGGGCTGTTATCGGGCCAGGTGGAAAAGTAATCCAGGAAATGCAGCGGGAAACGGGCACCACCATTAATATTGAAGAAGTAAATAACAGGGGAGAGGTAAGTGTATTCGGCGTTAATAAAGAGGGTGTGCAGCGAGCGGAAGCCTGGATCAAAGGTATCGTGGCTGTTCCTGTAGTAGGCGACGTTTATGAATCGACCGTTAAATCCATTATGCCTTTTGGCGCTTTTGTTGAATTCTTACCGGGCAAACAAGGCTTGGTTCATATCTCAGAAGTGAGTTGGAAACGCCTTGAAACATTGGAAGGTGTGTTGAATGAAGGAGACAAGATAAAAGTGAAACTGATCGGCACAGACCCCAAATCAGGTAAATTTAAATTATCAAGAAAGGCCTTGATTCCAAAACCGGAAGGCAGGCCGAGACCTGAAGAAGAGAATAACTAATCGCAAACCCCTCCGGTAAAACCAGAGGGGTTTTTAATTTTGCTTCCATGAGTAAATACATACAGCTAAGTTTCCGGAACATACAACCAGAACCAAGAGACATATTGATTGCAAGACTTTCTGAGCATGGTTTTGAAGGATTTGAAGAAAC
This sequence comes from Chitinophagaceae bacterium, assembly GCA_025963615.1. Lineage (GTDB taxonomy): Bacteria > Bacteroidota > Bacteroidia > Chitinophagales > Chitinophagaceae > JAFDYH01. The sequence continues at coordinate 1,233 of JAOQAL010000810.1, forward strand.
GGAGAATGGACTGCATGCTTTTATTGCCGAAGAAAACTATAATGATTCATTGTTGCAGCAACTTAAAGCTGATCATCAACTTGACTTCGTTAAAACAATTTTACCAGCCGAGAATTGGAACCGGCAATGGGAATCAAATTTTAATCCGGTAATAATCGATGACTTTGTCGCTGTCAGAGCAGCCTTTCACGAACCGATAACAAATGTTGAACATGAGATTGTTATTACGCCAAAAATGAGTTTTGGTACGGGGCATCATGCTACAACCCGTATGATGATGCGGCAAATGAAAGAAACTGATTTTAAGGGCAAAACTGTTTTTGATTTTGGAACAGGTACGGGTATCCTTGCAATACTTGCAGAAAAGCTGGGGGCCCATCATATTACTGCCATTGATAATGATGACTGGAGTATTGAAAATGCGTTGGAAAATATTCAACGGAATAATTCGGTATTGATAGATTTAAAAAAATCCGCTACCATTCCCAATGCTGGCGGATTTGATATCATACTTGCTAATATTACAAAAAATATAATTTTAGAAAACTTCAGTTTAATCATCCGGCAATTAAATAAAAATGGTATTTTGCTGTTGAGCGGATTATTAGCCGAAGACCAAGACGAGATTTTGAACTATAGCACCAGGGATTCGCTCAAATTCATCAAAAAGCTACAGGAAGGCAACTGGCTTTGCATTAGTTTTTTACGTTAATTTACTTACCCTTTGCGTTAAACTACTTTTTATCTGTCACCAGTTTGGCGTATTTTTGTAACTTAACTTCAACCCCAAGGTTCTATGAACGAGCTCCTTTTAATCGTTCTTGCATATTTGATTGGTAGCATCCCTACGGCAGTTTGGGTTAGCAATTATTTTTTTGATATTGACATCCGCGACTATGGCAGTGGTAATGCTGGCGCCACGAACAGCTTTCGTGTTTTAGGTCCAAAATGGGGTAGTTTCGTCATGTTGGTTGATATGCTGAAAGGCGTTGCAGCGGTTAAATTAGCCTTGCTTATACCTTATTACATTCAGTTTGATACGCAATTTATAAATCTTCAGATCGGCTTAGGACTGTCCGCTGTGGTGGGTCATATTTTCCCCATTTGGGCAGATTTCAGAGGCGGCAAGGGCATTGCAACTTTATTTGGCATGGTGCTGGGCATCCAGCCCATTGTCGCTATTTGCTGCGTGGGTGTGTTTCTGTTAGTGTTATATCTCACCCGTTTTGTATCACTAAGTTCAATGCTCGCCAGCATTGCTTTTCCCGTTTTCATACTGGTCATTTTTAATGAACCTGAGCATTTATACCGGGTGTTTGCCATTGCAGTAGCGTTGCTTGTGCTGCTTACACACCAGAAAAATATATCCCGCCTGCTGAAAGGAAATGAAAACAAGGTTCCGATCCTAAAGCACCGGGACCGCCGCCGCCAGCGTCGCCGCGGTTCTTCCCACGTTGACTGATTATTTTTTACCTGTTAGTTTGCAGGAAATTTGCCAGTTCCGTTCCGGGGCTTGGTACAATCATTGAATCAATTGTAAAAACGAAACGCGATGACCAGAAAAATCACCCTTTTATTTTTAAGCGCCGCCTTGCTGATTTCCTGCTCTCAAAATGCAGTGACCGGAAGGAGCCAGTTCAAACTGCTCCCGGAATCAGAAATGCAATCCATGGCCGTTCAGCAATACCAGCAATTCCTGTCCGAAAACAAAGTGGTTTCCAGCAGTGTAAATAAAGATGCGGAAATGGTACGCCGTGTCGGTCAGAGGATATCAAAAGTAGTGGAAGACTATTATGCAAAAAAAGGATTATCCAGTACATTAGAGGGCTATAAATGGGAATATAACCTGGTTGACAGTAAAGAAGCAAATGCCTGGTGCATGCCGGGCGGAAAAATTGTCGTTTACACCGGATTGTTACCCATTACTCAAAATGAAGCAGCCCTTGCCGTCGTAATGGGACACGAAGTTACGCACGCTATTTTTCAGCATGGAAATGAACGGATGAGTCAACAGTTAGGAACGGAAGTATTGGGAGCTGGATTACAGGTTGCCTTGGCTAACAAGCCGGCACAAACGCAGAATGCTTTTATGACTGCCTTTGGCCTTGGCTCCCAGGTTGGGGTGCTATTACCTTTTTCAAGAAAACATGAACTGGAGGCTGATCATTATGGTTTATTGTGGGCTGCTATGGCCGGCTAGAATCCCCAGGAAGCGATAGCACTCTGGCAACGGATGGCGGCAGGAGGTGGGCAAAAACCGCCGGAATTCCTCAGTACGCACCCCGATGACGGCCGTCGTATTGAAGAATTACAAA
>JAOQAL010000828.1 GCA_025963615.1 Chitinophagaceae bacterium
ATTGAGATGGCTTCAGTTTTCGGAAATCCTAAACTTCTAAACTCCTAAACTTGTAAACTTACCTTATTTACCAGATTTTTATGCGGGCACTGTCTGTTACATACATTTTATCGCCGGGTTTAATATCAAAAGCTTTATAAAACGCATCACAATTCATTAAGGGTCCATTTACCCGGTACATCGCAGGAGAGTGAGGATCTACATTAATCAGCATTCTTGTATATTCATCTTTCGCTTTGTCCTTCCATATCTGGCCCAGGGATAGAAAGAAACGCTGATCCGGAGTATAGCCATCAATCTTTACGGTATCCTGCCCCTGCTTCGTCATTTTAAAAGCATCATAAGCAATATTGATACCGCCAATATCTGCAATATTTTCACCGGTAGTCAATGCGCCGTTTACATGCACAGAATCCAGGACAGTAAAGCCATTATAAAGATTGATAACCTGCCTTGTTTTGGCCTGAAACTTCATACCATCCTCCTTACTCCACCAGTTTTTTAAATTTCCTTCTTTATCATATTGTGCTCCCTGGTCATCAAAACCATGTGTCATCTCATGCCCTATCACCATACCAATTCCCCCATAATTAATGGCGTCATCTGCTCCGGGATCGAAAAATGGGAATTGCAGAATACCTGCGGGGAACACAATTTCATTGAATGAAGGGTTGTAATACGCATTAATGGTCGGTGGTGTCATTTCCCATTCCGTTTTGTCGACCGGCTTTCCCACTTTAGCAAGCTGATATTGATATTCATTTCTTTCACAGGCTAAACGGTTTTCAAAATACTTATTCCTGGAAATAGTTACTTTACTATAGTCCCGCCATTTATCGGTGTACCCGATCTTTTTTATAAACGCGTGCAATTTATCTATTGCTTTTACTTTGGTTGAATCACTCATCCAGTCCAATTTATTAATTCTTGCTTCGAAAGCCTCCTGGAGATTATTTACCAGCTCAAGCATTCTTTTTTTAGCGTCCGCGGTGAAATATTTTTTAACATAAACCTGCCCGAGTGCGTCTCCTAAAAAATTATCCGTTTGCGCTATCATTCTTTCCCAGCGGGGTTTCATTTCCATCTGGCCGTTTAACGCTTTACCATTGTAATCAAATTTCGCAATTACAAAAGCGCTGCTCAGTGCGTTGGCGTAATTATCTGCTGTATGGAATTCAAGATAGGTCTTCCACGAATCAACCGGAATGGTTTTCAACAGTTCATTCAATTTTGCATAGAAGCCCGGTTGGGAAACATTCACAGAGTCCGAATTGATTCCCATAGCGGAAAGCGTTGTTTTCCAGGCAAACACCGGCATTTGTTTGTCGAGATCCGATACGGCCATCTTGTGATAATTACTTTGCGGATCGCGGAGTTCAACATTTGTCCGGTGGCTGCCAGCCATTTGTTTTTCCAGGTTATACACTACCGATGTCTTTTTTGCCGCAGTTAGCGAATCATCCCCGGTAAGGCGGAAAATTTCCTGAACATAGGTTTGATATACTTTTACAACTGTTTGCGTTTCGGCATCCGTTTTAAAATAATAATCCCTGTCTGGCAGTCCTAAGCCACCTTGTGTAAAAACAGCGATATTGAATGCACTATTTTTTTCATCAGTGCCAACACCCATTGAAAATAAAAGATTGTTATTATTGCCCTGTTGTACTTCTATATATTGTAACAATCCCTTCGTGTCTTTGATAGCATCAATTTGCTGCAGGTAAGGTTTTACAGGATCATAGCCCAGTTTCTCAATGTTGGCACTATCCATAGCGGATGCATAAAAATCACCCGCTTTCTGCTCCACGCTGCCTTCCGGAAATTGTCCGCCTGACAGGCTGTCGACGATAAGGTGCAAGTTTGCTTTTGTGCGGTTATACAGGTCAAGAGCAGATCCTATCCTGCTTTCAGTTGGGGGAATTACAGCAGTTTTAGCCCATTTTCCGTTAACAAAAAGAAAGAAATTTTCACCTGGTTTTATGGACGTGTCCATGGCGGATTTATCCAGGAACTCTTTATTGTTTACAATATCCGGTGTATTACAGGAACAAAAAAATACAGAAATAAACGCTGTTAGCTGTAGCACAAAAAAGATCTTTTTCATCATAGTTATTGATTTAAATAAGCGACGGACGGAAAATTTAAAGATAAAGATTATTTCAAAAAAAGAAGTCATGTAAAGTTTGTGCGGATTTAATTTGCCTTTGCCTGACCAAGGAAATTTTATTTTCCCGCCTGCCATCTTTGTGGGGGTTTCCTATCTTATTATTACCTTAACACTATCATGAAAATAATTATCGCCGGCGGCGGCATTGCGGGCCTTACCCTTGCCATGAGCCTTCATAAAAAAGGTTTTCATGCTGAAGTATTCGAATCCGCGAAGGAAATAAAACCGTTGGGAGTTGGCATCAACCTGTTGCCCCATGCGGTAAGGGTATTAACTGCTTTGGGGTTGGAAGAGCGTATCCGGCCCATAGCTGTTGCCACCAGCGAACTGGCTTACTATAATAAATTTGGTCAAAAAATATGGCAGGAACCAAGAGGAAAAGCTGCGGGTTATAACTGGTCGCAATACTCTGTTCACAGGGGTTTACTGCAGATGCTTTTAATGGATGCCGCGAAGGAAGTCATGGGTGCGCAAAATATTCACCTGGGTCAGCATCTTTTATCATTTAAAAACGGAGAAAAAAAAGGTTCGGCTATCTTTTTAAACCGTCAAACGGGTCGCCGGCGTACTACCGAATTTGATATGCTGATTGGCGCTGATGGTATTCATTCTGTCGTGCGCAAACAATTATATCCGGATGAAATGGAGCCGCAGTTTTCCGGGATCGTCCTGCACCGGGGTACCACGGTGTCAAAACCGTTTTTAAGTGGCAGTTCCATGATTATGGCCGGTAGTGTTAAACAAAAATTTGTAGCCTATCCTATTTCACCCGTTGTTGATGAGGACGGAAATCAACTCATCAACTGGATTGCCGATCTGCCCATTGACAACGATGAAATGATAAAAGAAAGGGACTGGAACCGTAAGAGTGATAAACAAAAAATTTTGTCGTTATACAAAAATTGGAAATTTGACTGGCTGGACATCCCGTCCCTGATCGAGGGAGCTTCCACTATTTATGAATTTCCCATGAGCGACCGTAACCCGGTGGAAAAATGGACATCCGGACGGGTTACTTTAGCCGGCGATGCGGCACATCCGATGTATCCTATCGGGTCTAACGGTGGGTCACAGGCGATCCTGGATGCTGAGTGTTTAACCGGATGCCTCGTAACGGAAACCGATGCGCTCAAAGCATTACAGCTTTATGAACAAATACGATTGCCTGCTACCGCTAAAATAGTTTTACAAAACAGGCAAATGGGACCCGAACAGGTAATGCAGATCGTTGAAGACCGTGCGCCCAATGGATTCAAAAATTTAAATGATGTCATCACACAAAAGGAATTGGAAGATATTGCCAACCGGTATAAACAAATAGCAGGTTTTGCAAAAGAAGAATTGAATAAAAGGAAATGACTGTAAAATATAAACAAGAACCGGTAATAATTGCCCTGCGGGATGAATGAAATTTTCTTTTTCCTTCTTCCTTTCGCTTACCCGATTGTTTCGTATTATTACACCCATTAAAAAAATAATTATGGCAATTGCGGTTGGTTCTAAAGCTCCGGCTTTTAAATTATTTAATACGGAACGAAAAGAAGTATCCTTAAGTGATTTCGCGGGTAAAATTCTAGTCATCAATTTTTTTCCAGCCGCCTTTACCGGTGTGTGTACTGCACAAATGTGCAGCAACCGCGATGAACTGGCATTCTATAATGACCTGGGTGCAACCGTTATAGGCATCTCTGTAGACATGCCATTTTCATTAGGCGCCTTTAAAGAAAAAAATAACATCAATTTTGATTTATTGTCAGATGCCGGCAAGCGCACCATTAACGAATATGAAATGTATCATTGCAATTTCATCTGTGATATTAAAGGTGTGGCGAAAAGAGGTGTGATAGCCATAGACCGTACCGGAACTGTTGCCTATACAGAAGAGACTGCCA
>JAOQAL010000272.1 GCA_025963615.1 Chitinophagaceae bacterium
GTCGCCGCAGCAATTAAAAGAAGAATTGAGACAGTTTGAAATAGTTGTTTAACCTGAGAAGTTTTCTGTATCTTGAACAATCAGCGATTGGAAAGTAAAATGATCAGGCTAAATTTTAAAAGAACAGGACTTTTTTTTATTGTATTCATATTGATTTTCTTGAGTTCATGTGTGCGGCCTTTGGCAATCTTTCATTGGTCAGCTAAAGAAAGGGCGATCACGCATAGCAAAATGAAGTATGGATTTCCCCAGCATAATTTTGTTACCAGGATTGTCTGTTTAAATAGGCTGTGTCTTGCCAGGCGGGAGCGGGAAAACAAATCGAAGGAAGATAGGTTCAAAGGGTATAAAGGAAACCCGAATCCAAAGCACAATGCACCTGCTGAGGAAAAAGATAAGGCGCCTTTTAGTCACGAAAAATAACTGGACTTAAAATGAAGCACTCTGAAGATATTCATGTAAATGGTAAAATTGCTTTGGTAACAGGCGCTGCCAGAGGCATAGGGAGAGCTTGTGCACTTGCCCTGGCAGAAGCCGGAGCTGATATGGCTCTCGGTTTGAAAGATGTAAACGCTGATAATGGATTGGTAAGGGAAATAGAAGCAATGGGAAGAAAAGTTTTGCCACTGCAATTGGATGTGAGTAAAGTGATTGAAATAAAGGCTGCTATAGAGCAAATAAAAAAGTTTTATTCAAGGTTGGATATCCTTGTAAATAATGCAGGAATTGGTCCACCCAATCCCATAGAAGCAGTTACAGAAGAAGATTTCGACTATACTGTTGCAGTAAATGTGAAAGGGACTTTTTTTATGAGTCAGGCAGCAGGTGAAATGATGATCCAACAAAAATATGGAAGAATTATCAACCTGAGTTCCCAGGCTGGGTTTATTGCTTTGCCCACTGAATCTGTTTATTGCATGACAAAAGCTGCAATTGCTCACCTCACCAAATGTTTTGCAGTGGAATGGGGGAAACACCATGTTACAGTAAATGCGGTAGCTCCCACCTTCATTAAAACTCCGGGAACAGAAAAATGGCTTTTAAACGAAGAATTTAAAAAAGAAGTCCTTTCCAACATTGTATTGGGCAGGGTAGGGGAGCCGAAAGATGTGGCAGGTGCTGTACTTTTTCTTGCCTCCCCGGCTGCCTCATTAATTACCGGTACTACCTTAATGATAGATGGAGGATGGACGGCCCATTAGACTTTTTTCTTAAGCATCAATCTAAAATAATAAATAAACCATCTTCATTTTATGGTAAATGGCTTTGCTAAATAATTATAACTATTCTTTTTTACGTACTAATCTTCACTTTTAAGGGTAATTCTTACCTTTATATTACATCTATATTCATCTTGATATTTATTTTATTTAAATAGCTGATAAGCAGTTATATAGTTTAATATTTTTTTTCTTTTATTCATATTCGCCTCCCATAGTTTGATTATTCAGGCTGAAAATTTTTGCTTTGATCATGCAAAATATTGCCTGAAACCCCTTTGTGCCGGACAGTTCTTTTACTGAAATGTATAAAGGGATTTCTCTAGAATAAATAAAGTTCAACCTAAATAGTGAAAAAATGACTAAAAATTTACTTATCCTCTTCTTGAAGAGGTGTTCAAGGAAATATGCAACAAAGTATTTTTTATTGGCTTTGTTTCTAATATTCCAACTCAATAATCTATTTGCTCAAAGTGATGGTCTTCCGCGCGGAGCCTATCAGATGCCATATACAAGGTATGAAGCAAATGCTACAGCGGTAGGTGGTGGTGCTACCATGCTTACTCCAACCTTCGATCAGAAAAAAGCTGAGTCAGAAGCATCGGATCAGACCTGTGCAAGTTTAAACGCGGCCAATTCTTTTGTTAAATGGAACTTAACGTCTGACGGGCAAGGCCTTGTTCTGCGCGTAAGTATACCCGATGCCGCGGGTGGCGGGGGACAAACAGGAACCCTGGGCCTTTATGTTGGAGGAGTTTTTGTCCAAAATATTACAGTGTCTTCAAAATGGGCCTGGCAATATTTCAGCGCTAACCCAAGTGATGGCACCAAAGACCCTTCTAACCAACCGGGTGCAGGATTAACCATGAGAATGCGATTTGATGAAGTGCGGGTAAAATTGCCATCATCAGTAGCCGCAGGCACTGAAGTAAAATTACAGAAGGGGTCTGATGGCATAAACTATCTGGTTGATTTTATTGAAATGGAGCCAATCACCGCGGCTATTTCTACTACTCCAGCTAACTACGTTAATGTAACTTCTTACGGTGCTGTAGCCAATGATGCCAATGATGACAAGGCAGCATTTGTGGCCGCTATCGGTGACGCCAGGAACACTGGTAAAAGCATATTCGTTCCTGCAGGCCGCTTTTTGCTAAGCAGCAAGCTTGATATGATCAATATTAGTAATATAACATTACAGGGTGCCGGTATGTGGCATACTGAATTATATTTTACAAGTAATTCTTCAGGAGGTGGTGGTATCTCAACTGGTGGTACCGGTACAAATATTCATATGAAAGATTTCTATATGAATACTGAAAACACATCCCGTACATCTGATTATAAAGGT
>JAOQAL010000018.1 GCA_025963615.1 Chitinophagaceae bacterium
TTTGTAAAGTGGTTTTACAAATGTACAATAATTATACGTCAAATTATATTTAACTTAACACTAGCATCCAGTATCCAGTATCCAGCACCCAGCCTCTACTCCGTCGGTGGTTGATTTAACAACAGCCAGTAAAACCCCAGATTTTTTATTGCTTCCGCAAAGCTTTCAAAATTTACTGGTTTGATGATGTAACTATTAGCTCCGAATGCATAACATTTTTGAATGTCAGGATCTTCTTTCGATGAAGTGAGAATTACAACCGGGATAGACTGGGTTCGGGGATCCGATTTTATTTTCTGGAGTACTTCAATACCATTGACTTTTGGCATTTGTATATCCAGCAACACAATTTTTGGCCGGGGTAAAACGTCTTGCTGACCCGCAAATTTACCGGTGGCAAAAATAAATTCAAGGGCTTCTGCGCCATCTTTTAAATGGATCAGGTTATTAGCCATATTGTTTTTTTTCAGTTGCCGGATGGTCAACTCCGCATCATTGGCATTATCTTCTACCAGTAAGATGTCTAACGTGTTTTGATTCATTCTAGGATTGTTTTTTTAGTATTTTCATTTTGTTATTGATCACCCTTGGACTATTATAAGAAAGGTCAAGTAAAATTAAAATCTTATGAGTTGGTCTGCGACTTTCCTTAGCAAATGCCATAAAATAATCCTACATCACAGAAGATGTTGGAAAAAAGTACAACTTACCCGGCCGCTATTTTTATTAAGTGAACGCAATATCGTGATAATAAGAGAAATTTAAAGTTCGTAAAATAATAATGAACTTATAATATTATTCTTATCGTAAGCCTGTTATAAGTGTTTACTATTACCGGTAAATAATGAATTAATTTCTTCATACGGATATGATCAGTTATCTGGCTCAGGCAACATGAATAACAAATAAAAAACAACCACGATCGTTATTACAGCCGTGATCAAAAAAGCAGTACCTGCCCCAAATTGAAACCAGATCAATCCGGTTAAAGTACTCGCCAGCATGGTACAGATGCTTTGAAAGCCGGTATAAGTTCCGATAGCTGTTGCGGTATCTTTTTTATCGGCGATATTACTGATCCATGCTTTGGATACTCCTTCAGTCGCTGCTGCATACATACCATACAAAAAAAATAAACCATAAAATAAGTATTCACTCACTGCATAGGCCATTCCAAAATATACAATGGCAAATAGGAATAATCCGGTAACAAAAATTTTCTTTAATCCTGTCTTATCTGCTAATATGCCTAAAGGAAATGAAAATATAGCATAAACCAGGTTGTAGAAGATATACAGCAATATGACATTGCCATCACTTAAACCCGCCTGTTTTACTTTGAGTAACAGAAATACATCGGAACTATTAAACAGTGTGAACACTAATAAGCCAGCAACTAATTTTCGATACATGGCCGGGCTGGTTTTCCAATAACTAAAGAAGGATAAAAACGATACCCTGGTTTTAACTGGCTTTTGAGCGACCTTTTTATCTTTCAATAATAAGGCGCATAAAATGGCTAACAGACCGGGGGCGGCGGCGATAACAAAAAGTGTTTTATAGTCATTTGGATATTGCTGCAGGTAAACTAAGGCTAACAGAGGTCCCATCACCGCCCCGGTGGTATCCATGGCACGATGGAAACCAAAAACTTTGCCTTTTGTGGCAGGGGTGGCTTCATCCGACAGGATGGCATCTCTTGCTCCAGTTCGTAAGCCTTTTCCCAGCCGGTCAAGCGTCCTTACGAAAAACACCCAGGCGGGGTAAATAAAAATTGCCATCAATGGTTTTGACAAGGCGCTTAATGCATACCCCCATTGTACAAAAGGCATTCGCCTACCCAAATGGTCTGATAACTTTCCAAAATATCCTTTGCTTAAACCAGCCACGGCTTCTGCTATTCCTTCCAGGACGCCGATCAGCACAATGGAGAATCCAATGCTTTTAAGGTATAAGGGCATTATCGGGTAGAGCATTTCGCTGGCAGTATCGGTAAACAAACTGATGAGCGACAATATCCAGACGGTCCGGGTAATTCCTTTCATATTTTTCTTAAACAACTATTTAATGAATTTTTAAACAAAGGGAACAACTGCTGATCGATTCATTACAACTCCTGGTTCAGGCGGCCTGAAGTTACTATGTTCCTGTTAATGGAAGACTTGCTAATGCATAGTTGAAACGAAAAATGCTTTTACCCCTGGTAGATATATCAGCCTTGGCTAACTTTAATCAGCAACCGATCTTTGCCAAATAGTAATACTGCGCTCATGTTTGGAAGGCTCCCTGTTATCGCAGGTGGGCTGGTTGCAAAAAAGATTGGTGGCAACTGTTTTGACCGGTCATCGATATAGATTTTCTGATAAAGGCGATGGCTATCACCTTATACGATAAAAAAGTAAATGGTGTTTTAAATAATGTTAATGACTACAACTCCGGTTATGTCGCAAAAAAACAGTCAGGTGTTGGGCCTGACTGCCGCTTATAGAATTGCACAAGGGTGATTGAACTGATTGTCATCATCATCGTCTCGAACCCATCGCACAATTTTATTAAACCAATTCTTCAAAGGCTTTAAGATCCTGTGATAAGAATGATTAAATTGATTTTTCATAACCAATCACTTTTATAGTTTGTAATCCGGTTAAGATTTCGCTTTAGTTACAAGATTTTGCGTTGATTGAATAGGTTAATCAGAGGATGGCTAATATATCGGACTCCCGCATGATCAGGAGCCCTTCGCCGTTGACCTGGATTTCAGTTCCCGCGTATTTGCCATAAAGAACTGTGTCGCCGGGTTTTACCATGACAGGCTCATCTTTTTTGCCTGGGCCGGCGGCCACAATAGTTCCCCGTTGTGGTTTTTCTTTGGCTGTATCTGGGATGATAATCCCGCCGGCCGATTTCTCTTCTCTTTCTTCGGGTTTGACAAGCACCCGGTCATGCAGTGGAATAACTTTTAAATCGCTTGACATAATATATGAGTTTAAACTGTTTAGTTAACCAATAATTCGCCTCAATAAAGACGCCAAAAAATTCCAGCGTGCGGAGCATTAGCGTAAAAAATCACGCTCAAGATATATGCCATGGGGATTCCTGATTTCAAGGAGCTTACATCTTGTCATACTAAAAGAGAAAATGACATTTGCGGAGAAAATCTGACAGCCAATGGTAAGACAGCGGCCCGATCAAAGCAAATTAGCCCCGGTGCACAGGAACAAAAAACAAGTAAATGGTCAA
>JAOQAL010000026.1 GCA_025963615.1 Chitinophagaceae bacterium
TTGCTTCTTTGCGCCCTTTGCGTGAATCAGAGCCACGGGTAAAAATTAGAAATGTGAAATGTGAAAGTAAGCAGACTCATGCTAGTTACAGCCTAGCACTTCGCATAATTTAGCCTCGAGTGCAGGCCCTCTAAGATTTTTTCCGATGATTTTACCTTGAGGATCCAGTAAGAAATTAAAAGGAATTCCTTGTACATGATATAAGACCGCGGCTTCATTATTCCAGAATTTAAGATCGCTCACATGTGTCCAGGTTAAATTATCCTTCTTGATAGCATCCAACCATTTTTGTCTGCCGGTTGGCTGATCCAGCGAAACACCCAGAACGGTAAAATTTTTATTGCTGAATTTATTATACGCGACAACGACGTTCGGATTCTCATTCCTGCAGGGGCCGCACCAGCTTGCCCAGAAATCAACCAATACATACTTACCGCGGAAAGAAGAGAGTGCAACAGGCTTACCTGTCGTATCAGGCTGTGTAAAATCCACAGCTTCTGTACCCACAGCTCCTACTTTATTATAAGCAATGTATTCAGACAAACTCTTTCCAACATTCGACTGCCTGATCTCATCCGTCAAAAGATTAAGGCGTTTCTCCATCATCGCCGGATCATCCACAACCTGCGCTGTTACAAAAAGCAAAAATGGAGAAACAAAAGAGGACGGCCTGGCCGCAACAAATTTGTCAATCTGCGTCTGTATGCTTCTGTTGATTGAATCATATTTTACCATCAGTTCATCATAACGGGGACCCGGCATTGTTTTATTTAGTCCCGCCGCTATACCATTTAGCTCACCAAACAATGGATTAAATGTATTCCTGAACTCAACAAAATCAAGATGGGATTTTGACCCAGTGATTTTCAAGTCTTTTACTTTGTTTACATCCCCGGTTACAGATATGACCTTATTCTCCAGGAAAATATGCTGTGGCTGCTGTTTTCCCAACACAATAAAATATAACGACGGTTCAGCGATACTGCCAGTGATGGAGAACTTTCCTTTTGTTACTTTCGCCTTCGCGATTTCAGCATTATCATTGGTATTGGTAATTTTCACTTCCGCACCATCTGCCAAACCGGTTACGGCACCATTCACTGTAAAAGATGCTTTCTTTTCGGCTTGCTGAGCCAATGCAAAGAAGGGTATCAGAACTAATATGGTAACTAACGTTTTCATTTTATGCGGGTTGATGTCTTTCTTTTAAAACATTTATCACGTCGTCCAGTTTAAAATCTTTCGCCTGCAATAATACTAAATAATGAAAAAGCAGGTCAGCCGCCTCATTTAAAAATAACTCTTTGTTATTATCTTTCGCCTCTATCACGGTCTCTATCGCTTCTTCCCCAACCTTTTGCGCAATTTTATTAATCCCTTTCTGGAATAATTGCCGCACATACGACTTTTCATCTGTTCCGGTTCTGCGCACCTTTATAATGTCTTCCAGGTAAAACAAAAAATCCTCGCTATGGTTCTTCTCGCTCCAACAGGTATCAGCGCCGGTATGGCAAACTGGGCCCGTAGGCTCCGCTTTTATCAATAAGGTATCATTATCACAATCGCCCATCACCGTCTTTACAAGCAAAAAGTTACCGCTTTCCTCCCCTTTTGTCCAAAGCCTTTTTTTGCTCCTGCTATAAAACGTTACTTTACCTTCCTGCATTGTCTTTGCCAGCGCCGCTGCGTTCATGAAGCCTAGCATCAATACTTTCTGAGTTTTATAATCCTGGATAATAGCCGGGGCTAACCCATCTGCATATTTTTGAAAATCAATCTTCATTGTTCGGCTCTTTAATAATTTTCTTGTTACCAGTTTTGAAACTTTCCTAAACCCCTGTGGCGCCCGCCGTCGAACCGTTGTACATCCGGCAATTCAGCTTTGTCCCCGTTCCCTATCCTTTTCCTGATGAAGGGCGATGCGGTATATTTTTAATGAACTTCCCAACTACTATTCAACTTTAAATCTTTCCTTCTATTTTAACAAAGCGTCATAACGCCCGGTATTTCCTGAAAGCCAGCTTTGTATATTGATTGTATTGATAGACCTCAAGGAATGGTCAATTACTGTCTTTCAATATCCTCAACATGTACTCAAACTTTTCCTTCTTGTTTTCTTTCCTTTGTTCCCTGCGTATTCTCTTTCTTTTCTCAATTAAATGAATTAAGGAACAGGCTGCCAGTATTGTTAAAATAAGAATCAGTATAATCACCGTTAATTCGTAATTTCTTGACTCCTGCAAATATCGCTCTAAATCAGGAATTACAATAACCGCCCATCCGCAAGAAGTTGCTCACAGCCTCATGATGAGCCCTTTTTCACTTAAATAGCTTTTCAAATCAGGTATAGCAATTTCTTTAAAATGAAAAATACTTGCCGCTAAGGCAGCATCAGCACAGCCATTTTTGAAAACATCCACAAAATGCTCCATCGTACCACCACCCCCTGATGCAATGACCGGCACGGGCAATGACCCGGCCAGCCGCTTTGTTATTTCAATAGCGAATCCCTGTTTGGTCCCATCATGGTTCATGGAGGTCAATAAAATTTCACCCGCACCCCGCGCTACTCCTTCACTTGCCCATTCCAAACATTTTTTATCTGTTTTGGTGCGGCCGCCATGGAGGTATACATACCATTCGCCATCCTCTTCTTTTTTGGTGTCAATCGCCAGAACAACACATTGGCTTCCGAATTCCTTTGCCAGTTCGTTTAGTAACACCGGTTTTTTAAATGCGGACGTGTTGACCGAAATTTTGTCGGCCCCATTTTGTAAAAGCACATTGACATCTTCCACACTGCTGATACCTCCGCCCACGGTAAATGGTATATTAATATGGTGTGCGATTTTATTGACCAGTTCACTTAATGTTTTTCTTTTTTCAACCGTAGCAGTAATATCCAGGAACACGAGCTCATCCGCCCCTTGTTGCGCATATAAAGCGCCCAATTCAACGGGATCACCGGCATCACGAAGATTGACAAAGTTGGTTCCCTTCACCGTACGGCCATCCTTAATATCCAGGCAGGGTATAATTCTTTTTGTAAGCATAATTTATTTTGAGGAGCTCAGGGCTACTTTGATTCCCAAACCAATCAATATAGCGCCGGTAATTCTTTTCTGCCATTGTACAAACCGGGCCGAGTGGGTTAACCAGTTCCCGATTTTTCCAAACAAAAATGCTACCAATATATTGACAACCGTTCCCGATACATCAAACCAGGTTCCGAGAAACAGGATCTGCCATTGTGTATTGCCCGATTTCATATCCAAAAACTGTGGTAAAAACGCAAGAAAGAATAACGCCACTTTCGGGTTAAGAGCATTCGTAACGATGCCCTGCCAGAATAATTTCTTATACGATAGCTTTTGAATATCCACATTAATATGAAATAAACGCTTCTTACTATTTAATGAACGGACGCCAAGATAAATCAGATACGCAGCGCCGGTATATTTAACAATATTAAAAGCCGGTGCAGACTGCGCAATAATTGCTGACAACCCTGCAACGGCCGCCATAATGTGCACCATACAACCCACCATAACACCAAGCGACGAAACAATCCCTGCTTTTATTCCCTGGCCGGTACTCCTTGCGATAACATACAGCATATCATTGCCTGGAGTTATATTCAGCATCAGGCTGGCCAATGCGAACAACCAGAAACTATGCGTGTTCATGATTAAACTTTTGCAGATCAATTAATGAAATCCTGTTTTCATAAATGGCTTTACCTATAATTACTCCGCTACAGCCAATATTTCGCAAGGCTTCAATATCCTTCATTTCGCTTACACCCCCACTGGCGATAAAATGAAGGCCAGGAAACTTACTGACAATATTTTTATACAGATCAACAGCCGGACCTTCCAGTTTACCATCTTTGCTTACATCGGTACAGAAAATCTGCTGCACACCCTGATCAACATATTTCTGGATAAAATCGTATACCCATATATCCGTGGTTTCGAGCCAGCCACCAATAGCTATCTTTTCCTCCTTGACATCCGCACCGAGTAAAAATTTATCGGCACCAAATTGCTTTAACCAATTCATAAACTCCTGCTCATTCTTAACGGCCATGCTACCAACTGTTGCGTAAGTTGAACCGGAATCAAACACAACTTTTACATCTTTTTCTGTTTTGATGCCGCCCCCGAAATCAATTTGCAGAGAAGTCTTGCCAGCAATTGTTTCCAACACTTTCCAGTTCTTTACAGCGCCTGCTTTGGCGCCGTCGAGATCAACCAGGTGCAGGCGACTTAATCCGGCCCCCTCAAATTGCTTAGCTACTTCCAACGGATGTTCATTATAGATTTTCTTTTGCGAATAATCTCCTTCCGTCAGCCGCACACATTTCCCATCTATTATATCGATCGCTGGTATTATCTGCATGCGCATTAATTTTCTTTTCATGACAATGTATTCAAAACCATTCTTCCTCCAACTACTGCCGGTTTCTATCATTCCATATTTTTTATAGAATCCTGTGGCGGTTACTCTCGCATTGCACCAGACTGCTTTACATTTCCGTTCGCCGGCCAGTTGAAAGACTTTTTCCAATAATAATGAACCATATCCCCTCCCCTGGTATTTTTCCTGCGTCGCGAATTTTCTGAACTGCAATTCTCCATCGTTAATAAAAGCGGAAACTACTGAAACCAGCTCTTCGTTTATATATAAACCCAGGTGCTGTCCTTTATCATCATCTTTTAATTTTACAAG
>JAOQAL010000052.1 GCA_025963615.1 Chitinophagaceae bacterium
AATCAATCTTTATCTTCTAAACCTCTCTGCCGGATTATCTCGAATGTTTCGCGCAAAGAAGCAAAGAACGCAAAGAGAAGAACTGTTAAGAATCAATCTTTATCTTCTAAACATCTCTGCCGGATTATCTGGAATGT
Source organism: Chitinophagaceae bacterium (assembly GCA_025963615.1). Lineage (GTDB taxonomy): Bacteria > Bacteroidota > Bacteroidia > Chitinophagales > Chitinophagaceae > JAFDYH01. Next base: position 138 of record JAOQAL010000052.1, read on the forward strand.
TTCGCGCAAAGAAGCAAAGAACGCAAAGAGAAGAACTGTTAAGAATCAATCTTTACTTTCTCAACATCTCCGCAAAACAATACTTTTGGAGACAGCCTCATTGACATCCTGGGCAACCTGCCTAATGCAACACAAAGGTTATTTTTTATCTGGTAATGCAAAAGCAATATATTGATCACCTGATTTACTTCCGATCTTTCCACCACCACACGCAATAACGATATATTCTTTGCCATTCACAGCATAGACTGCCGGTGTGGCATAGCCCGGAACGGGTAATTGTGCTTCCCAAAGAACTTTTCCACTGAGTTTATCAAAAGCTCTTATTTTAGCATCCCTGGATGCGGCAATAAATATCAATCCACCCTTTGTTACAACAGGTCCGCCATAGTTTTCAGTCCCGGTAACAGGGATCCCTTTTTTTGTAAGCTCAGGATATTCCCCCAAAGGCACTTTCCATAAAAGTTTACCTGTATTCAGGTCCACTGCATTCAATGTTCCCCAGGGTGGTGTAATGCCGGGATATCCGTTTTTATCATAAAACCGGTTATAACCTGTCATCGTATACGGAACTTCATCGAGTATGCTTTTCTTATCCGGTATTACAGCCGATAAAGGTTCTTTTGAAGGCCCTGTTGCAGCTTTTACTTTGGCTGAAACAAAAGAGGCAGGTTCTTTTTCTTTCTTATTGAGAATAAAAGCAAGCAACGCTTTTTGATCGTTTTCATCCAGTTGTTTAAATGCGGGCATCATATTCTTCCCATTCGAAATTATTTTCCATGCCTGGTCATCATTATATTTTTTTTCAAGATTGAGCAAGGAAGGGTATGAACTGCCATTACCTTTCAATTCAGCGCCGTGGCATGACATACAATATTTGCCATATACACCCACACCCTTACCTTTCAATGTAAAATCAGCTTCAGTTTTGGCAGGTACGTCAATCATCGTTAAGGCCCAGGGCAATTCGCTGCTATTGACATACAATATACCGGAAGCAGGATCTACCGCAGCTCCACCCCACTCACCACCGCCATCAAAGCCCGGGAATATCCAGGAACCTTCTTTGCTTGGTGGCGCAAACATCGTTCTGTATTTTATCTTGCTATATTTTTCCATCATATCAACATGGGTCGCAGAATCTATATTACTGACATCGCCGGGTTCGAATTGCTGCCTGGCAAAAGGTTCGGGCAAAGAAGGAATGGGTTGGGTAGGCCAAACTTCTTCTCCGGGTAAACCAGTGGTTGGCACCGGTCTTTCTTCAATAGGAAAAACGGGTTGTCCATTGTTGCGGTCAAACAAAAAAACAAAACCATGCTTGGTGATCTGTGCAACAGCTTCTATATCTTTTCCATCATGATGAATGGTTACAAGATTGGGATTGGCCGCCAGGTCACGATCCCATAAATCATGATGCACCACCTGAAAATGCCAGATATATTTGCCGGTTGACGCATCCAATGCAATTAATGAATTACCAAATAGATTTTTCCCCTTCCTGATGCCGCCATAAAAATCACCACTCACTGTACCTGTTGGCACATATACAATTCCCTTTTCTTCATCCAATGACATACCCGCCCAGCTGTTGGCGCCTCCTAATTTTTTATAGGCCTCTTTATCCTGCCAGTCATCATACCCGAATTCTCCGGGATGAGGAATTGTATGAAATATCCATCTCCTTTCCCCTGTACGTACATCATAAGCCCGTACCGGACCTGGGGATGCATCGGCCGATTCAGAAACACGGAGACCAATTATCATCAGGTCTTTATAAATAATACCGGGCGTAGAGCTTGCGACAAACAGGCTGGAATCGCCGTCCCTGTCAAGATTTTCTGAAAGATCAATATAGCCGCTTTTCCCAAAGGTCCTGACTGGTTTCCCATCCTTTGCATTAATGGCATATGTTTTTGCACCTACGCTATAAAAGATACGTTCATCATCCCCATCATGCCAATACATCACACCCCGTGAAACTTTAAAAAAAGCATAAGGATCATTTTTCGCGGAAGTATCTTCAACAGCAGGATCAAACAACCATTTCTGTTCACCCGTGGCAGCATTTAACGCGAATAATTTTAATCTTGGAGATATCCCGTAGAGAATACCCTTTACCATAACCGGGTTGCATTGATTTTGTGTCCGGTTACCGGTATCCCTGTCATGAGAACTGTATGTCCAGGCCACCTGGAGTTGTGACACATTGCTGGTATCTACCTGGTCATTGGATGAATACCGTATTCCATCTTTTGAGCCTGCATAAGCTGACCAGCCACTGTAATCCTTTACTGTATGGGAAACCGAATTTTTACAGGAAACAAAAAAGGATCCTGAAATAAGTAACAATAGGTATTGAATTGATTTCATAATAAACAAAAGTTTACAACCAGGCATCCCTGTTTTTAATTTGTTGCAATTAAATATAGAAAGAATATGGTGATGTGAGCTAAAGTTTTTCTGTTTCCCTATTATTAGTCGTTAAGTCACTGCTTTGTAAACTTTGTAACCCGGGTTATGCTCCGGTGGAAAAAAAGCGTTATCCAACCCGTAAAGCGGGTTGGATAAGGTTCAAAATATACATAACTTAATCATGCTCTACCCGTTTAATTAATTAAAATTACTATGAATACTTTCAAACAAATATTTTATCAAATTGTATTTAGTACAAAAAACCGTCAAGACACTATAACAGCTGCAAGCGAAAATGATTTATACAAATATATCTGGGGCATTATAAATAAAAAAAAATGCAAATTGTACCGGATAAATGGCATGCACGACCACCTGCATATTTTCACAGATTTGCATCCTGCTCTTCGTCTCAGTGATTTTGTAAAGGATATAAAAGTAGCAAGCAGTATCTGGATGAAAGAAAGCGGTAAGTTCGAATCATTTTCAGGATGGCAGGACGGATATGGAGCTTTTACTTATTCTATCAGAGAAAAGGAGATGATCATTAATTATATAAAGAATCAAAAAGAGCATCATCGAACTAAAACCTTTTATGAGGAATTTAAACGGCTGTTAATTGAAAACGGTGTTGAATTTGATGAGAAATATTTATTGTAGATTCCCGGTTGCACCGGGGGAAAACAATGGTTGTGCAATAGCCAACCGATGAAAAAAATGGTTGCCGGCGCTAAAGGATACGTATAACCACCGGTGCAACCGGTGGTAAATAATGATATTTTGCAACAATGACCCCCGGTTGTAACCACCGGTGCAAATAATGGTTGTGCTGACCCCCGGTTGCACCGGGGGTTATGCTCTTTGCAACAACGACCCCCGGTTTCACCAGGGGCTACGCAAATTGAAGCCCGACGGGCTTTAACAGCAATTGTCAACAGATGAAAAAAAATGGTTGCTGGCGTTAAAGGATATGTATAACCCCCGGTGCAAATAATGGTTCAAATGCCACAATATCGTAATAACATTGTCCCATTTATCTATTATATAAAAATTGTAACTTAGATGTATTAATTCCACATTTATATGAATACCCAAAAGCCCAGGCAGGCTTCGGAAAACGGGAGTGATGGTTTCAATGCATCCCGCCGTGATTTCCTGAAGTTATCCTCCGCCGTAGCCGCTGCTTCTATAACGCCTTCTGTTGTCACAAAAGCCGCTGATAAAAAAGTGGATGAGAGGATCGCGGATTATTTTGAAAAAATGACACTGAATATTGAAGTAAATGGCACCGCCCAGCAATTGCAGGTAGAACCGCGGGTCACCTTGCTTGATTTGTTAAGAGAACAACTCCATCTTACCGGGACCAAAAAAGGTTGTGATCACGGACAGTGTGGCGCGTGTACTGTGCATGCAGATGGCAAAAGAATTAATTCCTGTCTTTCACTGGCGATAATGAATGAAGGAAAAAAAATCACTACGATTGAAGGATTGGCCAAAGGCGAGGAATTGCACCCGGTGCAACAGGCCTTTATTAAACATGATGGATTTCAGTGTGGCTATTGCACCCCGGGACAAATAATGAGTGCAGTTTCCTGCATCCGCGAAGGCCATGCGAATTCCGCCGGAGAAATAAGAGAGTTTATGAGTGGTAATATTTGCCGTTGCGGCGCTTATCCCAATATTGTAGATGCGATAATGGACGTAAAAAAAGGAGGGCAGGACGTATGATACCATTTGAATACATAAGACCTTCCGGTCAGAAAGCGGCGCTGGATGCCATTGCAAAAGACGCCTCCGCACAATTCATCGCAGGTGGCACTAACCTGGTTGATCTGATGAAAAAAGGCGTGGTGTCACCGCAAAAATTAATTGATATTGGCAAACTGCCCTTAAAAGAAATTAAAGAAGCAAATACGGGTTTGCATATCGGCGCCCTGGCATTGAACAGTGACGTAGCGGAAAATGAAATTGTAAAAACAAAATATTCTTTATTGTCACAGGCCCTTTATGCAGGTGCTTCAGCACAATTAAGAAACATGGCAACCGTTGGGGGAAATATAATGCAACGCACCCGCTGCACTTATTTCTATGATACCACCATGCCCTGTAATAAAAGAAAACCCGGTAGTGGTTGTGGTGCATTGAAAGGGTATAACCGGATGCATGCTATTTTTGGCGCGAGTGAAAATTGTATTGCTGTTCATCCGAGCGACATGTGTGTCGCACTAACGGCGCTGAATGCTACCATCCTGGTGAGTAATAATAAAGGTGAAAGAAAAATTCCTTTCGGTGAATTTCATCGCCTGCCGGGTGATCACCCGGAAACAGACAATACCCTTCAAAAAGGAGAATTGATCACAGCCATTATCATTCCGGAAAACAATTTACAGCATTCCTGTTATTTGAAAATCCGCGACCGGGCCTCCTATGCTTTTGCATTGGTGTCAGTTGCAGCCGCTCTCGAAATTGCGGATGGGAAAACAAAAGATGTGCGGTTAGCGATGGGTGGAGTTGCTCATAAGCCGTGGCGTTTAACCGACGCTGAAAAATTTCTGAAAGGAAAACCCGCCACTGAAAATAATTTTCAGCAGGCCGCCCAAATCGCGATCAAAGGTGCAAAAGGTTATGGCAATAATAATTTTAAAATTAAGCTGGCCTCCGCCGCGATTACGGAAGCATTAAATAAAGCAGCCGGGAAAGCGTAGCAGTTTTTAAAAAAATCAGTTTCTTACTGAGTTCATTCCTGCAAAACTTTATTGCACTGAACTCTTAAACTTAATATCATTATGGGTAATCATTTTTTTGATAAAGCCACCATGCCTGCCGGCCAAGATCGGGTGGATGGCAGGGCAAAAGTAACAGGTACTGCTAGGTTTGCCGCAGAACATCCGGTGCCAGAACTTACTTATGGCGTACTCGTATGCAGCACTATTACCAAGGGGCATATAAAGAGCCTCGATACTAAAGCGGCGGAAAAAGCTGCCGGTGTATTGGCTGTCCTCTCCCATCTTAATTCACCAAAGGTTCCGGGCTTTGATCCGCCCAAGCCTGCCAATAAAGATGAAAAGCCCCGCGCATGGGATGGATTAAAAGTATTTTATAGTGATAAGATTTATTTTAATGGTCAGCCCATTGCTGTGGTAGTCGCGGACACCTATGAAAGGGCACTCTATGCCGCAACACTTGTAAAAGCAGAATATATAAAAGAACCCCACCAGACTGACTTTAATGCCAACATCAAACAGGCCGCATCTCCCAAAGGCGGAGGGGACGATTACACGAGAGGAGAAGCCAACGCCTGGAAAAAAGCGCCGGTAACTCTGGAAGCGGAATATATTGTGCCTTTTGAAGTGCATAACCCGATGGAGCTTCATGCGATTATTGCTGTCTGGGAGGCCGAGGATAAAATAACCGTGTATGATAAAACACAAGGGCCTAAGGATACACAGCAAAGTATCATGCAGGCCTTTAACCTGCCTGAAAAAAATGTGCAGGTAGTCACAGAATATGTTGGGGGTGCCTTTGGCAGCGCCTTACGTACATGGCCACACGAAATTGCCGCTATGCTGGCTGCAAAAAAAGTGAATAAACCCGTTAAGCTGGTATTGGGCCGCGACAATATGTTTACCCTGGTGGGCTACCGGCCTTATACCATCCAAAAGATCGGACTCGGCGCCACCGAAGATGGAAAGTTGACCGGCATTACGCATACGGCTATTTCGCAAACTTCTTCTTATGAAGAATTTACAGAAGGGGCGGTTGGCGTATCTAAGTTTTTATATGCCTGCCCTAATGTAAATACCAGTTACAAGCTGATACCTCTCGATATCGGAACGCCGACCTGGATGCGTGGCCCTGGCGAGGCAACCGGATGCTTTGCATTGGAATCGGCGCTGGATGAGCTCTCGTATAAATTAAATATTGATCCGGTCGAATTGCGTTTACGTAACTATGCGGAAACAGATCCCCAACGCAACCTGCCCTGGTCAAGCAAATATTTAAAAGAATGTTACCAGATGGGTGCGGAAAAAATCGGCTGGTTCCAGCGTAACCGCAACCCCCGTTCGATGCAGGAAGACGGAATGCTTGTTGGTTATGGAATGAGTACGGGAGTCTTCGGCGCCTTCCGCTGGAATGCAACAGCAAAAGGAATATTTCATGCTGACGGCACCCTCACGGTACAGAGTGCTGTAAGTGATATGGGTCCTGGTACTTCCACTTCCATGGTCAATATCGCATCGGAAGCTTTTGGTTTGCCCCATGATAAAATAAAATTTGAATTAGGCAGTTCCTCCTTACCTCCCGGTCCTACGCAAGGAGGCTCTGGCACAACCTCCACCCTGGGCTCCGCGGTGCATGAAGTATGTGTTGAATTAACCAATCAATTGAAGCAACTGGCTTTATCCGCTGGCAATTCTCCTTTCAAAAATGCAAAACCGGAGGGGCTGGCCGTTGAAAACGGGAATGTGCTGCTGGTAGCTGACAGGAATATAAAAATGAGTTATGTTGATATTTTAAAACAGCATAACAAACCTGAATTGGAATTCATGAAAGAATCCAATGCCGGTGAAGAGCAGAAGAAATATTCCATGTATTCTTATTCGGTTCATTTTACAAAATTGCATGTGCATCCCTCCACCGGCGTGATCACCATTAAAAAGGTAGTAACGGCCGGGGATGCTGGAAAAATAGTAAGTGAAAAAACAGCCCGGAGTCAAATGATCGGTGGTGTAACAGGGGGCATCGGCATGGCCTTAACGGAAGAAGGAATTATTGATCACCGCTATGGCCGCTATGTAAACAATAACCTGGCCGACTACCATGTACCAGTAAACGCAGATGTCCCGGAGATTGAAGCTTTGTTTGTCAACCGGCCGGACCCCTACCTGAACCCCATGGGCGCTAAAGGAATGGGCGAAATTGCATTGATCGGCTATGCCGCATCGGTAGCCAATGCCGTGTATCATGCAACAGGAAAAAGAATAAGAGATTTACCGATAACATTGGATAAGATTATTTCATAGTAAAAATGGTATGTCCTCAGCTGAAAGACTGCCATCCGAAACATCCGTTCGAATAGGGCATGGTCGTTTAGTTAGAAGCGTGCTACCGGTATGATGTATACGAACGCCGACGGCCCACACAAAACGTTCCGGCTGGAACGTCAACCCCCGTTTTTAATATAGATCTACCCACAAAATGCCCCGCTGGGGCATGGAAGACAAGATGCTGGATGATGGATACCAGATGCTGGATCCTCGTAGAGGCCACAACGTGGCTAAACTCCCTAACCTAATGACATTGCCCGCTGGGTATTTTACGGATAGCCAAATTAAGAACGGATTTTGAGGCTTTCTCAAAAGTATTGTTTTAAAATAATCCCGCGGGGATGTTGAGAAAGTAAAGATTGATTCTTAACAGTTCATCTCTTTGCGTTCTTTGCTTCTTCGCGTCCTTTGCGTGAAATATTCCTTTTGAGACAGACTCAGCCGGAGCAGCGGAAATTAAAACGAAAGCATAACCAATAAAAACAGTTCATTCATATGTTGAAAGACTGGCCAGATTAAACCGATTCAGGAAGTATGAAAATCAATTCCTTCCAACACGCCTTTGGCAAGTGGCTGTTTAGCAAAATAGATGAATTTATTGTTCCTTAATTCTTCCATCTCCGGGCTGTAATTAGCCACCACAATCCCTTTTGTTTTTCCGGTGAGCATATCTTTATCATTGCCACTGTTGCCGGCGGTAATGAAATGTTCCAGGGGTACTTTCCATTTGTAACTCAGGTACCGAACGGCATTCCCTTTACTCGCCCGGAATGGTAAAAGGTCGAGGTATTTATTTTCAGTCAGCAATATTTTGGCTCTCAGTTTCCGGTCGTCAAGAAACTTATAGAGATTGGCCATATCGTCCCCGTCAAAATTATCGTCTACATAATAACTTAGTTTAAATGGCCACTGGGCTACCGGTTCCTGCAGGCGGATACCGGGAAATTTTGATAATTCCTCCTGCAGCTCACTTCTTTTCCATTGATAATCGATATGACTTTCCCATCCGTTATCCGGAATAAATTTTTCTGTATAATAGATTTCCG
>JAOQAL010000054.1 GCA_025963615.1 Chitinophagaceae bacterium
AATCAATCTTTACCTTCTCAACTTCTCTGCGGGATTATTTTGAAATTACACTATTGAAACAGCCTCAGGATTCACAGGAAGATATATTTATTTATGAAGTGTAATAACACCCAGATGGGAGTCCTCGTTCTTTGTTACAACAACAGCATTTATAGTGGTGTCCCTGTATCCATTGTTGCCATCAATGAATATATTGTAGCTGCCTTCTTTTAATCCCAATATTTTAAATTCACCATCGTCGTCTTCCGGAATCGCCAGGGTAGTATCGGTACCCTGAATCGCCATCACCAAAGCATTGGCCTCTTCTGGCAATACTTTTCCTTCAAGACTGCCCGATTTATGTTTTGTAAAAATATTGATATGCGGCTCCAGTTCGTAGCCATGACTGTTACCATCGCCGCTATTATCTTCTTTAATAGATTTAGCCACATCAAAATCAATCCAGAACAATACCTGGTTAGCTCCCACGATCTCAAAATTAGAATCATCAAGGTCCGCAATTATTTCGCCTCTGTTATCATGAATATTTAAAGCGAATGATTGACCCTTCAGGATTGCGGTATTCTGATTTCCCAGTGTAAGACGAACTTTTTTAATTCTCCCATTAGGCAAATCACCAGTTCCAAACAAGGTGTCCAGGCCATTTCTTAAACGCAGGATATTGTATATACCTGGACGAATGGCTAGCATGACCCACCCATCATTTGCAAGCGTGTCATCCTCCAGTTTCAGTTCCAGTTCCCGGATGTCAATAAATACACTATCAAAAATGGGCGTCTGATGATCAGTCAGAAAAATCTGTGCTTTATGGGGTCTATCAAGATTCGCAAAACCTGCCGCAGTTGATGAATCATCCTTACTACAGGAATAAATAATTATTGATAGCAGTGCTGCAGCCATTACGCTGAAACGAAAAATAGTCTTCATAGTTTTTAGTTTTAATTTTTAGAAAAAGTCAAAAATTCGTTGCTGGCGGTGTTATCATCACCCAGTTTTATCTCTGTTGAACTGACTGAAATAATATGCCAGTCATGCGTTAATTCACCCAATGGTTTATTGTTATCACTTTTAGGTCCCAGATCAATATTGAATTTACTGCTACTGCTCCAGGAGCCGGTGGTAATACCGCCGCTTTTAGCCGCGGTCAGTGAGCCGTCCCCATTAAAAGTGAAATTGTAACCGGCAAAATTGTTTGTTTCATCATTACCGCTATCAGTAAAAAGAGTAACCCGCCAGGTTCCGCTTGTTGCTACCTGGCTTGGATTCCCGCCTGGGGCGTCTACGCTTTTGTGACAGGCCGTAATAAAAAAAACATGACTTAGGAGAATCATTGCTGCAAGTATTGCTTTCATATTTAGTTGTTTAATACTAATTGGTCACCCCCCACCGGTTATTTGTAACCGCTGAAATAAAAAATTAGAAAAATAATTTAATGGGGATCAAGGCATCATAGTTATTTCAGTCTTTCCACCTGGCGGGTAAAGCTGTCAGTAATTTTGTCGCGGTAAAGATGCCGGGGATCAGCTTTAATTGACCGCATTATTTCCAATGCCTTATCGTACTCTTTGTTTTTAAGATAGGATAATGAGAGATAATATTCAGCGGCATCTTTAAATATATTTTCAGAACTGTCTTTTGTAAGTTCAAGTACGACAGAAAATTTTTTGATGCCTTCTTGTACATCCCCTGTTTCAAGAAATGAAATACCTTCGAGGAACTCCTCCTTTATTCCAGCCGGATCTGATTTTTGCGATAATAGGATTACCTGCTGGTATTCCTTATTCCGGTATGCTTGTTCAATCGCGGAATGCTGTGTTGTATCGAAACCCCGTAGGGATCCTAATTCATAAACATGATACTGTTCTTTAAACAAACTATCAGCTGAAAGATTAAAATAGCGGAAGGTTTTTATCCCAACCAGCAGTACCAGGATACTGGCGGCTGCCAGCAAACCATAACGTAACAATTGCCTTACAGTAGCTTTTTTGGAAGGATCAGTCCGCCCCGTTCTCCTTTCACTCATCATTTCATTGTGAATCCCTGCTACCTGTTGTGCCAAGCCAAACATCCGGATCGATTCCTTCGCCACTAAAAGACTATCAAATTCTGATTTCAGGACCGCGTTATTTTCGAGTTCTTTTTCCATCCGCAATTTATCCTCGCCCTGAAGTTCGCCATCTATATAACGTATCAGCCATTCACTACTATTATCTAAAAAATTATCCATTAAATAGATTTTTCAATGTTTGCATAGAAGCGGGATTCGCGCCAATTATCTGTTCCAGCTGTTTCAGGCACTTATATTTTTTGTTTCGCACCACTTGTTCGTTTTCATATCCTGTATTTTCCAGTATTTCTTTTATTGATAAATTCTCATAGTAAAACAATAATAACACTTTCTTACAGGCTTCACCCAGTCGGTTCACCATATTCAAAACTTCCTTTTTAACTTCCCGCCCGGCTATAAAATGAGCAACATCCATTTCAACATCGTCCTGTGCCCGGTCATATTTTAGCTCCCGGTTTGCGGTGCGCTGTCTTTTCTTCAATTCATTCAGCCAGGTATTTTTATTCATTACGTACAAAAAGGTTTTAATCGTCGCCTCTCCCCTGAATTTATTTTTTCGTACCAGGTCTATAAAATTGACCACCACTTCCTGGAATATATCCTCCGCATCCTGTAGGCTACCATTATTGGAAAGTATATAACGGCTGAGCAATTCAAAATAACTCCTGTAAACTGATTTTACCGACTCATTTAACATGCGCCCCGATCTCAGATTCTCAATCAATTCTATATCAGAAAACAACCTGGCCTCCTCCATACTTAATTCCTTTATTTGTAAACTAACTGCTTAATTTTGTAACCGGAGCCGGTTACTTTTTTTCAAATAACGACAATTGCCGGGTTTTAGATACTAAAATAGCTGAAAATTGCAGGGTAATATTTTGAATTCCGTGGCAATTAAAAAATAAAAATCCAAATCCTTCCTATCCAGTCTTAGGTTGATAATTTATGAATTAAGATTTATGAGCATTTTCAAACGGTTTTTAAAAATTATGCAGCGGGTATTGCTACCGAAAAAGAATTGCTGCAAGTAATCAAGTATTACCCCAGGAAAAATATTTAACCGGCATTCGCCGGGAATTAGCTTAAAAACAGTAATATTGCCACCCCAATTTAAAGCCCGGGTGGCGGAATTGGTAGACGCAGCAGACTCAAAATCTGCCGTTCGCAAGGATGTGCTGGTTCGATTCCAGTCCCGGGCACCTCAAAAACCTTGTAAAAATAACTATATCAGTGATTTACAAGGTTTTTTACTTTAACGGTTATTCACATTTGCCCCTTTTATCCCCTTTTTA
>JAOQAL010000083.1 GCA_025963615.1 Chitinophagaceae bacterium
ATACTTCGGCATTCAAATACAATTTGGCAAGCAAGCTGAGACCAAAATACTTGTTGACCTTACCATAGGTTGTAATATCATGTGAAGTTGACAGAAGCGGTAAAGCATCGGTAAGAACCGCCACCAGTGAATCGTACACCTGATCCCGGGGAAGGGTTACTACGGTGCTGGGATCCTGTTTAAAATTGGTAACATACGGCACATTGCCGAAAAGATCTAAAGCCTGGTAATAAAAATAGCTCCTTAATGTCTTCATTTCAGCAAGATCAGCCGCTAACGTAGGCGGTGCCGGGTTCAGATTGCTCAGCGTATATATGATATAGTTACACTTGCCTACACCATTATAAATATCTCCCCATGCCCAGCCATTAGCGCCCCCATCAGGAGTTTCAATATGGTTCCAGATATTGGTCCACATACCTCCATCACCCCAGTCGCCACCGCGCGTAGGTGTGATCATTTCATCAGAAGAAATTTCATGTTCCCAGTAAATGCCCGAATTTCCGCCTACTCCCTGCAGGGCAGAATAGGCAGGTGCTTTACCAGCAGCAATCTGGGCTGGCGTTTGCCAGAAGTTTTCATTTACAATCTGGGTATATACTTTAGAATCCAGTTTGGTACAGCGCAGGCACAAAAGAGATAATGCCATCATCACAAAAAGCGAAATATTAAATCTTAATTTTTTCATTTTTTTTAAATTTTTGTAAGGTTCAAAATTTATTACCCGTTATTTTCTCTATTTAAAAGAGATGTTTACACCCACTGTGAGTGAACGGGATTTTGGATAAAAACCTCCGCCGCCATTATACGTTAAGTCAATAAATGCGGGCGTCGCCTGGTTATCAACTGATGCAATTTCAGGGTCCAGTCCTTTGTAAGCTGTTATGACAAAAAGATTGTTTCCGGAAAGATATAAACGCATGTTCTCAATGCCTTTGATTTTAGGAAAATTGTAAGATAAGGTCATGCTTTCGAGCCTCAGGTACGATGCATTCTCAAGCCAGTAATCAGATGGCGTTGGATTGTCCCTCAACCCGCTGGTCACTGCTTCCTTCAATGTATTTACAGAAGGCAGATTATTATAATTAGCCAGGTTCAGGTTGGTGTTGTTAAATATTTTAGCTCCAGATACTCCACGTAAAAAAACATTCAACGCCCAGTTTTTATAAGCAAGGTTGGACGAAAAGCCGTACGTGAATTTTGGATAAGGATCTATAAAACGATTTTTGGCGTCTAAATAATTAGTCGTCGTTCCACCGCCATCGGTTTCAAACATTGACAGACCATCCGATGTTTTGCCCACATAATGAGGAAGAGAAAAAGTGTAAGGCGATTTACCCACAATTAAATAAGTTATGGGATTAGAACTTAATCCGCGACCGCTAGCCGAACCTACCGCGATATTATCCGATGCTAACTTTTGCCCGTTCCATGTTCCGGAAAGACTGGTTATCTTGGTGTTGATAGTAGTTATTTGTCCCCCTACTGACCAGGTTAAATCCTTCGAGCGCAGGATCTCTGCATTCAGTTGTAACTCCACCCCTTTATTGGTAAGACTTCCCACATTAGCCAGTACATTAGGTACAAAATTGGGCGGCACCTGAACAGCATAATTAAACAACAAATGCCGGGTCTCATCATTAAATGCACTGAAAGAACCCGTGATACGGCTTCTAAAAATCGCAAAATCAAACCCAATGTTTTTACCATGCCTTTCTTCCCAAACCAGGTCTGGATTAGGGTTTTGATTAGGAGAAAATCCTACAGGATATGGATTGGCTGTATTAGTAGGATCGTAGGTAACACCTCCACTGGTACTGTTTAAAGTCGTCAGTGTATTATAAGCGCTGATAGCATCCTGGTTGCCTACCACACCATAACCTGCATTAATTTTTAACTCATTCAACCAGCTAACATCTTTAAGAAAAGATTCATTTTTTAAACGCCATGCTGCCGACACCGATGGAAAATTACCCCAACGGTGATTAATACCGAATTTAGAAGAACCATCCCGGCGCAAACTGGCTGTGAGGTAGTATTTTGAATTATAGTTGTACGTTACCCTGCCTAAGAATGAAATAATTTTATATTCCTCTTTGCCTGAATTTACTGAATTCAAGCTTGAGTTGCCATTCTGCAATGCATTATCCCCATTGGCATCTGTAACGTAATCCTTGCCGGAAGCATTATAAAAATCGTAAGAATAATAATTATATTCATATACCCCGGTGGCAGTAATATTATGTTTGCCAAAACTCGCCAGGTAATTAATATGCATATCACCTTTTTTTGAATCCCGGTTGGAAGACGATTTTGTGGCGCTATTCAGATTATTCCAACCTGGAATTACCGGCAGGTAATAATCGCCCTGGGTATTGAATTTGGTAAGTGAACCCGTAACCCCAACGGTCACCTGGCTAATCAATTTATAATTTACCGTTGCGTATTCCTGCGTCAAGTGTTCTTTCATTTGGTTGGTTACCATGTTCTGCAGTAATACCGGATTTTGATAATTGTATTGATACACCGGGTTATCGGTTCCATCGGCCGCTTTAATCCGGATATAAGGAGGCATTACATAGGCATAATTAAAAATGTTCCTGTTCACCAGGTCCCTGTTAGTGGAAGTATTTACAATACCTATCTGAATATTCAGTTTATTGTTCAGCGATTTATGTTCCGCATTAAAACGCAAACCTACCTGCTCCTTACCTGTATTGATAACAATGCCCTGCTGATTTAAATAGTTTACAGAACCACGGTAATTGAATTTATCTGTTCCACCTGTAATACCGATGGTATGGTTATGCGCGATTCCCTTACGTAAAATAGCTCCTACCCAATCATTGGTTGTTCCCGGGCTGCTATTCGCTGTTTCAAGTTGTGCCGGATCTTGTCCAAGCAGAACCGCTTGTTGCAAAAATTCGGGCGTGCTCAACAAATCCGGTGTTTTAGCCACTTTGGAGGAAGATAAATATCCGGAATAATCAACCTGCATGCGTCCCTCACGGCCTTTCCGGGTATTAATGATAATAACACCATTGGCGCCCCGTGAACCATAGATGGAAGTGGCCGATGCATCTTTTAATACATCATAAGAAAGGATATCGCCGGGCGGTATGTTTGCAATCTGGTTGATATCGTCGAGTATCACTCCATCAACAACCACTAAAGGGCTTTGTCCGCCTGATAATGATGTTTGTCCACGTAACCGGATAACGACCGGTGAATTAGGATCGCCATCTATTTTTGTAATCACAAGTCCGGGTATTTTACCCTGGATCTGGTCCATCGGATTAGTTACCAGTCCTTGCGAAAAGTCTTTTGCTGAAATACTGGATACCGCACCGGTAACATCTTTTTTCTTTGCAGTGCCGTAACCAACCAATACAATCTCTTCCGCTTTTCCTTCTTTAAGCGCCAGAACGATTGTCAAAGGCCCGCCGTTTGAAAAAGCAACTTCTTTTGTTTCATAACCCACAAAGGAAACTACCAATACACCCTTACCCGGACCCGATGGCAACGTAAATTTTCCTTCCTGGTCAGCAATAACCTGGGTTGCCGTACCTTTTAATTTTATGGTAGCGCCTGCCAGCCCTTTACCCTCTTCATCTGAGATCACACCGGTGACGTCAATCGCAGCAGTTAAAGCTTTTAGCTCGCTCCTATTATCCTGAACATTTTCCCTTGCTTTGATAATTATTTGTTTGTCATCAACAGCATAGCTGAACGGCTGCTCTTTAAAACAGAGTTGCAGTACTAACTGAACCGAAGCGTCTCTGACATCTATCGTAATTTTCTTCGCGTCTTTTATCAATTTTTCGTTGTAGAAAAAATGGTAGTCCGTTTGTTTTTGTATTTCTTTAAACACTTTTTCTAACGGAGCATTTTTTAAAGAAATGGTAACATTTTCATTAAAATCCTCCGCCCTCACCTGTAAAAATGTTGTCAACAAAAATAAAGTCATCAGTTTCACGATAAGCAGCTTTTTGAGAAATACGGTTTTTTGCCGTTGAAAAATAGTGCCTGTTTGCATAGTTTTTTTTTTGAGTTTTGTTAGTGGCTAGTTTTAGTGAACTTGTATCGAAATTGTCTATGGCCTCGTTGGTAAGTTTTTCATAAAATCCTGATAATACCCTGCTTAAAATTTTAGGGCTTAATGATTAACTTTTTCCCCTCCAGTTTAAAATGAACATCACTCCATTGCATCCATTTCAGAAAACTGGATAAATTGACCGACCTCGGTATCTGGCCTGAAAATTTATCAGTCGGTATTTCGCCTTCATACTCCACTTCAAGGTCATACCATCTTGCTGCCTGTCTTAAAACGGCCGGCAACCCGGCGCTGTTAAATAAAAAATTCCCATTCTTCCAGGCTACGGCTTCTTCCAGATCAACTCCATCCATCCGTTTAATAAATCCATCCTTATTAATTTTTGCCTGCTGGCCTGGCACTAATAAACAGCGATTATTTCCCTGCGAAACATGCACAGATCCTTCCAATAAAGTGGTTTTAATTTCTGCTTCATCCTTGTATGCATTCACATTAAAATGAGTGCCCGTTACTTTTATTTCCGCCAGGTTATTTACCTCAACGATAAAAGGTCTGCCAGCATTTTTTGCTACTTCGAAATAGGCTTCGCCGGTAATTTGCACCCGCCTTTCACGGGCTGTAAATTCAGCCGGGTAACGTATAGACGAAGATGAATTCAACCAGACTTTAGTCCTGTCGGGTAAAATCAATTGATACATTCCGCCAGCCGGCGTGGACATGATATTGTAAAACAAGCCCAAATCAGCATGGCCATTATTATTGTAGGATATTTCCCCATTGGGCAGCTTGATCACCTGTGCATTGCCCTGTTGTGCAAGCAGGCCTGTGGAGGCACTGTCTAATACAATCCGGGTACCATCCGCTAAAACGAGCAGGGCTTTTTGCCCACCCGGTTTTACATCTTCTATCAAATGTTTTTGAGGCGCCTTGTTTTGCGCAACGGCTGTTTTTTCGGCAGGCCGCGACCAAAAATAGAACCCTGTTATCACGGCCGCTATACAAGCAGCCGCAGTGGCTATTCTCCACCAAATTCTTCTT
>JAOQAL010000117.1 GCA_025963615.1 Chitinophagaceae bacterium
TTTTAGCATAGGCGTCCATATGCTTAATGAAAGCATCCCTCAGTTTGAAGATATATTAGTTACTCATGCATGGTTGTAATGCCCGCAGGCACAGCTATGTCTCACTGTATGAAATGAACTATCCTATCAAGCCCCGCCTTTATTTTCAACGTCTTCAAATCCCTGTTTGTATAACTGGCGCGGAAGCAATAGCATGGTGAATTTTCCCTCGACCAGTAAATGAATGATGGTGGGCTTGTAGTCAGCCTCTCGACATGAAAATACCTTTATGTCGAAAAAATACCATAATTTCGACATAAAATAAAAAACATGTCGAACCGACACCTATATTTGAGAATGAAGACGAAAATAAACATAAAATTCATCATTAATGGCCTATAACAAGAATCTTCCCTTTAATGATCTTCCTGATTTGCCGCCCGCTGGCTTTGTAGAGTCGCCGGAAATTTTAAGGCACCTGGCAAAAGCTGCCCGCTATTTAGGCGAATTAAACGGCCTGTGTGCCTCATTGCCAGACCCTCAGTTGCTGATCAACACCATTGTCCTTCAGGAAAGTAAGGATAGTTCCGCCATTGAAAATATTGTCACAACCCAGGACGAGCTCTACAAAGCTGCCAGTGAGGAAGCAACAGCCAGCCATGCCGCTAAAGAGGTACTCAGCTACCGGGAAGCCTTGTACGTGGGTCTGGAGAAAATGACCACCCAAAAGAACCTGCTCCTGACTAACACCATGGTGGAAATTGTACAAACCATAAAACAGAATAAAGCGGGGATCCGCACTGCCCCGGGAACAGCATTGAAAAATGCCATCAATGGAGAAGTTATTTACACGCCACCATGCTGTGAAGATGTTTTGAGGGAAAAGCTGGCTTCATTGGAACAATTTATCAATGATCCGGAAAGTTCTCCTTTGGACCCGTTGGTTAAAATGGCTTTTATCCATTACCAGTTTGAAGCCATCCATCCGTTTACAGATGGTAACGGGCGTACCGGCAGAATTATAAATGCCCTTTACCTGGTGCAACAGCAACTATTATCGCAGCCGGTACTTTACCTCAGTTCCTACATCGTAAAATATAAAACAGAATATTACCAGTTACTAAGGGGCGTGACGGAACAGCATAACTGGCATGATTGGGTGATGTATATAATAACAGCGCTTATCGAAACCGCACAGCTTACCACAAAGAAAATAAGAGCCATGCTTTTACTGAAAGAAGACTATGAAAAACAGATGAAACAAACATTAGGTGCATCCTTCAGTTACGAACTGCTGCAGCTGATGTTTGCAGTACCTTATTTAAAAATAGAACTTCTGGAAAAAAGAGCCATGTCTCACCGGCAAACCGCATCTGTATGGTTAAAGAAACTTGCAGAGGCCAATATATTAAAACCTAGAAAAATCGGGCGCACCACTTATTATATCAATTACAGGTTGATGGAATTGTTGGCTGATATTTGAATCATTTAAAGAATGGTGCTGATATAGAAGATTACATTAAATAAGTAAAGGGAGTACTATCAAAACAACGTACTCTTTTGTGGTTGTCCGAAGACCGAACTTGCAGAGTATGCGGTCGACAAATTAATGATTCCCCGCAGCGTTAAATAAAATAGTCAACGATATAAACACACCCTTACTTTTAAAGATACGCTAAACAAAAAATGCCCCTAATTTCTGAGGTATTAATTGTTGAATCAATGAGTATGGAAAACTCAATTTTTGAAGGTGGATTTACAATCCTCATGAAACTATTATAAGGCGTATGAATAGAACAAGGTATGCTCAATCGTTAAAAAAACATTTGAGGTAGATATTGCTAAATCTGATTGCGTTGACCATCTGGTTCCGGTTTAGACATAATACACATTTCATTTGAGGTTGTTAGCCTTTTCAAACCTCCCTACATCTCAGTAGGCTCGAAAATTCGTCATTTTCATTACCATTTTGCCTGCAAACTTACCATTTGCAGGTTTTTTGCGGGTACCCTATCCAACTCTCTTTTTTCCATTTGCCCATTTGCAAGTATTTTTGCATCCGCAATCGAACTATCCATTATTTCAACTCATCAATTCTCATAGTATGGCTTACGACGTAGTTGTTTTAGGTAGCGGTCCCGGTGGTTATCCGGCAGCTATCCGTGCTTCTCAATTAGGTTTCAAAGTGGCGATCATAGAAAAAGAAAGCCTCGGCGGGATCTGTCTTAACTGGGGTTGTATTCCCACCAAAGCCCTGTTGAAAAGCGCCCAGGTATATGAATACATGAAGCACAGCACGAATTATGGCATCAATGCCACCGGTGTGGAAGCCGATTTTGGCGCGGTGATCAAACGCAGTCGCGGCGTAGCCGATAAAATGAGCAAGGGCGTACAGTTCCTGATGAAAAAAAATAAGATCGATGTGGTAATGGGTTACGGCAAGATCAAAGCCAAAGGCCAGGTCGAAGTGACGGGTGCAGACGGAACCAGCAAGATCGTGGAAAGCAAATACATCGTGATCGCAACCGGCGCACGCAGCAAGGAACTGCCTAACCTCAAGCAGGATGGCAAAAAAGTGATCGGCTACCGTGAAGCCATGGTGTTGCCTGACAAACCAAAAAGCATGATCATTGTAGGCAGCGGCGCCATCGGCGTTGAATTTGCCTATGTGTATGCCAGCATGGGCACCAAAGTGACCATCGTTGAATTTCTCCCGCGCATCGTACCGGTAGAGGATGAAGACATTTCAAAAGAGCTCGAAAAACAATATAAGAAGCAGGGCATCGATATCATGACGAATGCCTCCGTTGAATCGGTTGATACCAGCGGCGAAGGCGTAAAAGCCCTGGTGAAGAAACAGGATGGCAGCACCGTTACCCTGGAAGCGGACATCGTGCTCAGCGCAGTGGGTGTGGTGGCTAATATCGAGAACATCGGTTTGGAAGAGAATGGGATCAAAACCGAAAAAGGCAAGATCGTAGTGGACGCTTACCAGCAAACATCCGTGCCCGGTATTTATGCGATCGGTGATTGTTCACCCGGGCAGGCGCTTGCCCACGTGGCTTCCAAAGAAGGCATCAATGCTGCAGAACATATCGGTTACAATGAAAAGAAATTCCATCACCTGCCGGATGCCATGGACTATAACAATATCCCCGGCTGTACCTATTGTACCCCGGAGATCGCGAGTGTAGGATATACCGAGAAAGCGGCCAAAGAAGCGGGTTACGAAATAAAAGTGGGCAAATTTCCTTTTATGGCCAGCGGAAAAGCCAGCGCAGCCGGCGCTACCGAAGGTTTTGTAAAAGTGATCTACGACGCGAAATATGGTGAGTTCCTGGGTTGTCATATGATCGGAATGAACGTAACCGAGATCATTGCGGAAGCCGTTGTGGCCCGTAAACTCGAAACCACCGCTCATGAGATCCTCAATGCAAGTCACCCGCACCCGACCATGAGCGAGGGACTGAAAGAAGCAACTGCCGTCGCCTATGGCGAAGCGATCGATATCTAAAGAATTAAATGATCCATTTTGAATAAAAGGCCCGTTACGGGCCTTTTATTTTTGAGATCTATAAAGATGCATCCAGTATATTTTGATTTGCCGCTAGGCAGCCGATGTACATTTCCGGCGCCCCAAAAACTTGGCTTTAGCCCTCGTTCATCTTGCCTATCCTGCAGTTGTGCGAAGCAGGAAATTGTTGATATAGGGAAGCCGTGAGGGCTAAAGCCCGGGAGTTATCTATCCTTAATGCCCCCCAGCTTGAAAGCTGGGGTTAATAGTTTCGGGCCTCCCGGTATTACTCCAAAGACGGCAGTGTCAGAATTTACTTTTTTATATCCTTGGACGAATTCGCTAACTTAATAGCCAGGTTCACCAATGCGTCCGATCATGAACTCAGAGAAACCCGACATTGAGAAATTCCGTTCACTGGTAAACCATATCCCCGGCGTCATCTACCGTTGTTCAGGCGATGAACACCAGTCTTTTGAATTCTTCAGCGATGAACTGGTAAAGCTCACGGGTTATCCG
>JAOQAL010000135.1 GCA_025963615.1 Chitinophagaceae bacterium
TCCCCGCCTGTCCGGCCGGCAGGGTTTTTCCCGATAGCCATCGGGACTTTTTTTGTCGCAGATCCCGATCCCTATCGGGACTGCTTTTTTTTCCACAAAAAAAAGTTAGTGAAAGTAAACCAAAAGCTCATAAGACATCCGAAAGCTCAAGGAGGATTTAAAAATGAATGGTGATCATATTGACCTTCGGGGTGATTTAAAGCCATTTTCCATTTTGAATCTTTGCCAAGCCTGCTTTTATACCGATGTGAATATCTCTTACCTTGACGCCAATGGCATAAGGCGGGACAGACCCTCATTATCTTCCCTTTCTTTAATCCTTTTTGTAATATTTCCCTGTCGCAAAAGACCAATTGAGTACCACTATTTATCCATATCACAGGTTTTGCCAGTTTGAGTAACTTATATTTGACAGACTAATTTAATTTTATGGCGCTTCTCGAACTTCATAATTTAAAAAAATATTACGCAACACAAAAGGCTGTTGATGATATCAGTTTCTCCATTGAAAAAGGAAATATTTTTGGCTTGCTGGGCCCCAATGGAGCTGGTAAAACAACTTTACTCAGAATGATTACAGGGATTTTTTTCCCGGATGAGGGAAAGATCATGTTTGATGGCAAAGAGTTCGATCCCCTGAATGACATTGCGAACATTGGCTACATGCCGGAAGAAAGAGGGTTATATAAAAAAATGAAAATCGGGGAACAGGCCCTTTACCTGGCCCGGCTAAAAGGATTAAGCAAGCAGGATGCCATGGCGCGTATTAAAGAATGGTTTATAAAATTCGAAATGCAAAGCTGGTGGAATAAAAAAGTAGAAGATCTTTCGAAAGGGATGAGCCAGAAGCTGCAGTTTGTGACGACGGTTTTACATGAACCTAAACTGATTATCCTGGATGAACCCTTCAGCGGCCTGGATCCTGTAAATACCAACCTGATAAAAGACGAAATTTACAAGATGGCAAAAAAAGGAGCTACCATTATTTTCAGCACACACCGGATGGAGCAGGTGGAAGAAATTTGTGACCATATCATTCTTGTAAATAAAGGCAAAAAAATACTAGACGGAACAGTGCCGGCAGTAAAACAGGAATTCAAAGAAAACCTTTACCGGATAAGTTTTGCAGATAAGATACTGCCGGAGCACCTTGCCATTCATTTATTTGATGTAAAGGAAAGAACGGAGTCAGAATTGATAATCAGGCGGGATCCGGCTTATAACAATAACGACATTTTGCAATACTTTATCAGCAAGGGGTTAGCCGTTAATTCATTCAATGAAATGCTGCCTTCCTTAAATGACATTTTCATAAAATTGATCGAAGGAACGCCAACCGCCCGTCAATTTCAAACTATCACTGCTTAATATTATCTTATGAACAAAATCGGCCTTGTTATACAACGCGAATATATTTCGCGGGTTAAGAAAAGATCTTTTTTAATCACTACCATACTGGTTCCGGTTATCATTATCGGTTTTTACGCGGCCATTATCGCCATTTCGATCAGCGACAGTTCGGATACTTCTAAAATCGCGGTTATTGATGAAGGAAACCTGCTAAACAGTAAAATAGAAAAAAGCAATGGCGATAATACGTTATATAATTTTGTCACCGGGGAAACAGAAGAATCCTTTAAAACCAAGTATAAAAAACAAGGCTACAACTATTTTCTTTATATACCCAGACTGGACATTAACCAGCCCACCGGCGTTAATCTCCATAGTGAATCCACTGTAAATATTACAACAAAATCCAAAGTTGAAAAACTGGTTAATAATGCGGTGCAGTCAAAACGATTGCAGCAGGCAAATATGTCGGCCGATCAATACAAGGCAATTAATGCAGATGTAACTGTAGCTAATCCATTGGATTCTGGTAAAAAGAGTTCTGCCGGAGTGGCTTATGGCGTTTCGTTTGCCTGCGGCTTATTGATCTATATGATCCTGATGATTTATGGCACGATGGTCATGCGGGGTGTGATGGAAGAAAAGATTAACCGCATTGCGGAAGTGATTGTAAGTTCTGTAAAACCTTTCCAGTTAATGCTGGGAAAAATTATCGGAATTGGACTGGTGGGCATTACTCAATTTGGCATCTGGATTATATTAATAGTTTGCCTGCAATTTTTATTACCGCTTATTTTTCCTTCGCTGGCGCAGCAAGCTCAACAGGTCGCCGGCGCCACTCCCTCGGGGGGAGCAGCTGCCAATTTCGTAGGAGTCATGAATGATCTCAAATCATTACCGATCGGTTTGATTGTTTTTTGCTTCCTGTTCTATTTTATAGGAGGTTATTTATTATATGCATCCCTATTTGCCGCGATCGGAAGTGTAATCAGTGAAGATCAGCAGGAAGCACAACAACTGGTTTTCCCGGTCATGATGCCGATTATACTTTCGTTTGTCATTATGACCAAGGCCGTGGCAGAACCCAATAGCGGTCTGGCTATTTTTGGTAGCCTCTTTCCACTCACCTCCCCCATCGTTATGATGGGACGAATTACGTATGATGTACCCTGGTGGCAATTAGCCACATCCATGATATTGCTGGTGCTTGGGTTTCTATTCTTTACCTGGCTTACAGCAAAAATATACCGCACGGGTATTTTACTGTATGGTAAAAAAGTTACCTGGAAAGAAATGATCAAATGGATCTTCCGACGCTCCTGATTACGCGTTAATCCGCCTCCAACAGGTGGAGACTGCTTTTTATTACCCGAAAATTTCCCCATGTTAAAGTTTTCTTTATGCTTAAAATAATATTCCGTAATACGAAATGAATCGTATATTTGATACGAAGAATTTCGTCGAACCGGAAATTGCTTTTAACCTTAAAACTTATAAACCATGGAATCGACAACTTTTAAAACCAACCGGTTACTATTATTATTACTTATAACCGGGCTGGGTGCCATGCTGGTGGCCTGGCAGCAAAAACAAAAAAATCCCCAGTCACCTCCTGCCCCAAAAACATCAAACCTGGATACCATTCCCAAAAATAAAACGGATAAGGAACGGAAAATCCATAACCTGGATGAAGCGCTGGAAGAACTGGATCATGTGAACGTGGAGATTGACATGGAAAAACTGAATGTGGAACTGGCTAAAATAGGCCCCGAAGTACAAAAAGAAATGGCGAAGGCGGGAAAAGAAGTGGCCAAAGCGATAAAGGAAATTGACATGACAAAAATAAAAGCAGATGTGGATGCTTCAATGGCCAACATCGACTGGCCCAAAATAAAAGTGGATGTGGATGAATCCATAGCAAAAATAGACTGGGACAAAATGAAATTGGAATTAAACAAAGTGAAAGAGATCCATTTGGACAAGTTGAACCTGGATATGAAAAATATAGAGATGGAGTTAAAGAAAATAAAACCGGAGTTAGAAAAGAATTTAAAAAATATAAAAGTAGATATTGAAAAAGCAAAAACAGAATTAAGAGAATATAAAAGCTTCGTCGATGAGCTTGAAAAGGACGGCCTGATCAATAAAAAAGAAGATTATACCATTAAACATAATAACGGTGAATTGATCATTAATGGTAAAATACAACCCAATGATACCTATAATAAATACCGGAGCTTTCTTGAAAAACATAAAACCCTGGTTATTGAAAAATCAAACGACGATTTTAATATTGATAATGATTAAACCTTAGCCTGCCTGCAGGAATGTAGCCATGAAAAACGCGGGGCTGGCTCAAAAGTGTAATTTTAAAACAATCCCCCAGAGATGTTGAGAAAGTAAAGATTGGTTCTGACAGTTCACCGCTTTGCGTTCTTTGCTTCTTCGCGGGCTTTGCGTGAAATATTACTTTTGAGACAGCCCCCTTTTATTATCGCGTAACTGAAATCAATTATCAATAATCAGAAAAATGTAATGGTGTTGGAGCGAGATCATAATCATTATTCGCAATCATCTCGATATTCAATTGAAAAGATTCATCCGTTTTGATCCTTACCTTTTCCTTTACCACTTTTTTAAAGCCTATTTTTTCAAAGACGAATTTATAAGTGCCGGGCTTTAAATCATCAAAAGCGTAATTGCCGGTATCATCACTGCTGACTACTTTCTCTTTTTTTGATTCCAGGTAAGCTGTAATGTTAACTTCCTTTACAGGTTTTCTAGTTTCTAACTGGATAACACTTCCGTTAATATCGTTTTTTTTACCGTTCCCTCCGGTCGTGGGATCCGTGGCATGAGCAAAACTGAATCCTAATAGCCCCATGCATATTAGCAGAATTAATTTTGGTCTCATCGTACATGGTTTAATGCTTGTATGGCAAGCTGATTGACAATCACACACTATAGCAATAGCCTCAATTGCGGAATAAAATTATATCTTTTTAACCGGATTTATCAAGGCTTTACTGAACTCCTCCCACACTTTTTTTACGATCTCGCCCGCCGGTAAAATACTATCTAAAACGGAACTAACCTGGCCTATTTCCAGTTCTCCCTCATCCAGGTCTCCTTCGAACATTCCTTTTTTGGCTCGGGATCTTCCCAATAGGCTGCTTAATTCCGCTACCGATGCACCGCGGAACTCGGCTTCCTGGACCTGCCGGAAAAATTTATTTTTAATAAGCCGCACAGGAGTCAGTTGTTTCATTGACAAAATTGTGTCCCCTTCTGTTGCATTGATAACAGCCTTTTTAAAACTAATATGCGATGAAGCTTCTTCACTGGCCACAAAACGACTGCCCATCTGTACGCCTTCCGCACCCATAACCATAGCAGCGAGCATTTGCCTTCCTGTAGCTATTCCTCCTGCTGCAATTACCGGAATTTCCACGGCATTCACAACCGCAGGTGTCAACACCATGGTGGTGGTTTCTTCTCTTCCATTATGCCCGCCTGCTTCAAATCCTTCCGCTACTACGGCATCGCAGCCGGCTTCTTCAGCCTTGCGGGCAAACTTACTGCTGCTAACTACATGCACAACGGTAATTCCTTTTTCCTTTAAAACACCCGTCCAGGTTTTGGGACTCCCCGCACTGGTAAAAACAATTTTTACCCTCTCCTCCATCACCACGGCAATATGCTTATCCAGATCCGGATATAGTAACGGAATATTGACTCCAAAAGGGTTTGAAGTGGCTGTTTTACATTTCCGGATATGCTCCCTTAACAGATCGGGGTACATCGAACCGCTACCAATTATACCCAAACCACCCGCGTTGCTGACAGCCGCAGCCAACCGCCAGCCGCTAGTCCAAACCATGCCGGCCTGGATGATGGGAAAGTCTATTCCAAAAAGTTGGGTGATACGATTCTTAAAATGGGTCATGACTGATGTGTTAGGGGCCAGGAGTCGTAGGCCGGAAGTAAAGATAGTTTTTAGTGAGAAGTTGGCCGTTGCCAGTCAGCAATCAGCCAAACCGTAAAAATGAAAGTAGCCATTAGCAAGTTGAAAGAAACTTTTTTGAATTCGAAGTTCCTTGGAATTTATTTCAGGAGAATTCAGAATCAATGTCATCTGGTATCTAGAATCCAGCATCTAGTATCTGATTTCCAGCATCTGGCATCTAGCATCCAGCATCCAGCATCTGTTCTACCTACCCAAGATCAATATTCGTATTATCCCCAATATTCAATCTTCTGGTTTCTCCACGGATTCCGGTATCATTGCCGATAATGGACGAATCCAGTACGATATCGAACAGGTTGGAATAAGCACCGATAATGGAATTTTTTATAATGGAGTAATCTACATTCGTATTATCGCCAATAGCGACATTAGGACCGATGATGGAGTTTTTTATATCGCAGCCCGAACCGATACTGACCGGCGGAATGATCACGGTATTTTCAAAATGATGCTGCTCATCAATCCGGCCGCCAAACTTTTTCAATAGGGTAGCATTGGATTCGAGCAAGGTTTCTTTTTTACCGCAATCAAACCAGTTCTCAACTTTAAATGACTTGAATTTCTTTCCCGATTTGATCATACAATCGAGAGCATCGGTGAGACTATATTCACCCCTGGTCGTCAGCCCCAGGTTAATATTTTTTTCAAGTCCTTGAAACATCAGTTCACTTTCCTTGATTTTATAAATACCCACCAGCGCCATATTACTCTTGGGTATCTGGGGCTTTTCAATAACATGCGTTATAAATCCATCTTCGCCAATTTCCGCCACCCCAAATTCTCTAGGGTCGTCCACCTTTTTTACCCCGAGCGATGAATATTCACTGTTTACAACCTCCTGTACATCATATTCACAAATAGTATCTCCCAGCACCACGAACATTTCATCGCCATTCACAATATTCCTTGTCATTTTTACTGCATGACCAATACCCTGCCTGTTGGTTTGATGAACAAAATGCGAAGTGAGATGGGGATATTTCTGAGCTACATAATCCTGTATCTTATCGCCGAGATAACCTACTATAAAAACAAATTCAGTGATGCCGGCGTCCTGCAGTTGGTCGATGATAATACTCAGCACATTCTTGCCTGCCAACGGGATCAATGCCTTGGGTTGAGTGTAAGTATGGGGCCGCAGC
Source organism: Chitinophagaceae bacterium (assembly GCA_025963615.1). Taxonomy (GTDB): domain Bacteria; phylum Bacteroidota; class Bacteroidia; order Chitinophagales; family Chitinophagaceae; genus JAFDYH01. The sequence continues at coordinate 6,520 of JAOQAL010000135.1, forward strand.
TTGGTGCCTGCGCCGGCAACGGGAATAATAGCCTTCACTAATAGCGTTTTATTAACTAATCAAGAGCGGACGAATGTAAGCATTTTTAAATCAAACAAAAACATATTCATAAAAACGGATTTTCAATGGGCTGCACACTTAATTTTGCAGCCTGAACGTGAAAAAAGATAGTGTTACCTGCTAATGGGTAGTGAACCGGGCAAACTACTATTAAACCATTGCAGCGTCGCACCCTTCTACGTTCCGGTCATTATTCAACAGTTTAGGTTTCAGCAAAGTTGAACTTTTAAACTCTTGAACCATTAAACTCTTTTAAAACCCGCCAATGCAAAAAGACACACAGATCTTCGACCTTATCAATAAGGAACTGGACCGTCAGCGTCATGGTATTGAGCTGATCGCTTCAGAAAATTTTACATCCCTGCAGGTAATGCAGGCTATGGGAACGGTACCGACCAATAAATATGCGGAAGGGTATCCCGGCAAACGTTATTATGGCGGATGCGAAATAGTAGATGAAATAGAAACCATCGCTATTGAAAGACTGAAAAAAATATTCCGGGCAACATGGGCCAATGTACAACCACATAGTGGTGCACAGGCTAATGGAGCCGTATTTCTTGCCTGCCTCAAACCAGGTGAAAAAGTACTGGGTCTTGATCTTAGTATGGGTGGTCACCTTACCCATGGCAGCCCGGCCAACTTCAGTGGCAAAACGTATCATGCATTGTTCTATGGCGTAAAAAAAGATACAGGGACTGTTGATTACGATCAGCTGGAAGCCATAGCGTCAAAAGAAAAACCAAAGATGATCATCTGCGGCGCATCTGCCTACAGCCGCGACTGGGATTATAAACGTATCCGTAACGTAGCGGATGAAATCGGCGCCATTGTTTTTGCCGATATTGCCCATCCCGCCGGTTTAATTGCCAAAGGTTTAATGAACGATCCGTTTGAACATTGCCACATAGTTACCTCTACTACCCATAAAACATTGCGTGGGCCGCGTGGCGGCATCATTATGCTACGCCATGATTTTGAAAATCCCTGGGGCCTCAAAGATCCAAAAGGTAACACCCGTACCATGAGCCAGTTACTTGACCTTGCGGTATTCCCCGGCACGCAGGGCGGGCCGCTGGAACATGTGATCGCTGCTAAAGCAGTTTCTTTTAGTGAGATACTGAGTGACGATTTCACCGCTTATGGTAAGCAGATCATGAGCAATGCCCAGGCGATGGCGAAAGCATTTATGGCATAAGGATATTACCTTATCAGTGGTGGTACTGACAATCATTTAATGCTGATTGACCTGCGTAATAAAAACCTTACCGGTAAAAAAGCACAGGAGACCCTTGATA
>JAOQAL010000160.1 GCA_025963615.1 Chitinophagaceae bacterium
CTGGCGGTACGGTCAGGCTGCAATATCATTTTAGCCGTAAACCTGCCATTGGAAATATTCTTGTATTGCGACACAGCCAAAGAGATCATGCTGGTATTTTTATCGTGGACAGTAAGAATATTCAGCTGGAAAAAATCAATCTCTACCAAACAGCCGGCTTAGGTATCTTATCGCAATATTCAGAAAATTTATTTTTCCGTTTCATAAAAGTCGTCCCCAATAAGAAGAAGGGCCGTTATTACAGCGGACACGACGATGGCTGTCATTTTTCAAATTGTAAAGGAAAGATTGTGGTAGAGAATTGTGAGTTTGCGGGGCTGATGGATGATCCCATAAACGTACACGGTACCGCCGTACAGATCATTGAAAGAAAATCAGCGACGGCATTGCTTTGCCGTTTTATGCATGAGCAAAGCCTAGGTATGGAATGGGCCCGTACGGGTGATACAATCGGCTTTATTAATCATGAAACGATGCAGACAACCGCATACGGAACCATCGTTAGGTTTGAGGCGCTAAATAAACAGGATTTTATCGTAGAGTTCCGGGAGGCTGTGCCTGCCATGATGGTAGTAAAAGATGCTTTGGAAAACCTGACCTGGACGCCTGACCTTACTATCCGCAATTCCTTGTTTTCAGTTAACCGTGCCCGTGGTATATTAATATCAACGCCGGGAAAGGTACTGATAGAGGACAATATATTTGAATCCAGCGGATCGGCTATCCTGATTGCCGGGGACGCCAATCAATGGTTTGAATCAGGAGCTGTAAAAGATGTGTTGATCCGGAGAAATAATTTCCTTGATGCCTGTTTAACTTCGATGTACCAGTTTTGTGAAGCTATTATCAGTATAGAGCCTGAAATACCCAGGCTTAACAGTAAAACAGCCTTTCACCGGAATATTGTTATCACTGAAAACAATTTTCATCCGTATGATTATCCTGTGTTGTATGCCAAATCGGTGGATGGTATAGCATTTACCAACAACACGGTAACCAGGAGCCTTCGTTTTACAGCTTTTCACCCCCGGAAGTTCATGTTTACTTTTCTTGCCTGCAAAAAAGTATCCGTTGCGGGTAATCGATTACAGGGAGATGTGCTGGGAAAAAATATTAAACTGGAACAAATGTCTTTAAAGGAATTATCCGTTCAACCTGCGCAGGCGTTCACAATTACGTATTTTAAAACACAAAGTCGCTGAGGCATGGAAGACAAGAGGCTGGATGGTGGATGGTGGATGCTGGATGCTGGATACTGGATACTGGATGCTGGATGCCCGGGCAGGCGGAATAATCAACTGACACTACCCAGGTTTTTTAGAAAAATTCAATTTTTTTTATTCTTTGATATCCGTATTCATCGTTGGTTTATCAAATTCCCATTCATGCTTATCCAGTTTATGTTGTTGCGGATAGACTTCATCGCAGGTATTTCCGTCGTATAAACGCCCATCTTTCATTACATACTTAATGGTGTTGGTATTACGGATGTTTTCAAGCGGGTTTTTGTCGAGGATAATGAGGTCAGCCAGTTTCCCGTTTTCAATACTTCCCAAATCCTTATCAAGACCTAAGCCCCGGGCACCGAGGATGGTAGCCACTTTCAGTGCATTCAGGGTACTCATGCCCCCGCTTTGCATAGCCCATAGTTCCCAGTGATAACCTAAACCCTGAAACTCGCCATGACTGCCGATACCCACGAGTCCGCCAGCCTCTACGAGGTTTTTCATATTCTTTGCATGTTTTTGAAACACATGTTCTTCCGGCATAAACCAGGAACCCACCCGCCGGGTTTTCGAAGCCAGTTCTTCATAGGCAAAAAAGTTCTGCACTTTAGGATCATGATAGGGGTTCTCTGTTTCCCAGAAATAATTTTCTGCGAAAGGTCCGCCATATGAAACGAGCAAAGTAGGAGTCACAATCATTCCGGACCTGGCGATAGAAGTAAACACATCATTAAACAGGGGATAAATCGGCAGCGCATGTTCATGACCGGGATAGCCGTCCAGCATATTTGACATGTTCAATTTAAAATCAAGGCCGCCTTCTGTAGTAGGCATCATCTGTTGGTTTTTAGCAGCCATAATAATCCATTCCCGCTGTTTCCGGTTACCCGTCAAATACATTTTAATATATTTGGTATGATAGTATTTACTATACTGCGCTAAAACACTTTCCGCCTGCGCGGAATCTTTGATATTGTAGTACCAAAAGCCAACACCGGGTCCTGTGGAATAGACTCTGGGGCCTGTCATCATTCCCGCATCGACCATATCACTATACGTAAGTACATCCGTTGTTCCTGTTTGCGGATCCCTTGTTGTGGTTACTCCGTAAGCCAGGTTAGTTGCATAAATCCAAATCTGGTTTTTATGTATTCCCCAGTTGGGCCACATATGTGCGTGCGGATCAACAAAGCCAGGAATTATAGTTTTGCCTGCCACATCAATCACTTTTGCCGATGATGATGGAGACAGGGTTCCCTTTTTACCAACGGCTTTGATCCGGTTATTCACGATCAACACGTCACCATCCTCTATCACTTCTTCTCCGTTCATGGTAATAATGCGCGCACCAGTAAGTAAAACGCTCCCCTGAGGTGTTGCTTTTTTGAAAAATACTTTTACATCCGTTTCAATCGCTTTGTATTTGGGATCTTCTTTCCTGAGATCTTTCTTATTAGCAGTGTCTTTTGCCTGCAGAGAATCCTTTATTTTTTTCTGCGCATCCGCTTGTTTCTTTAATACAGAATCTGCATTCACCCTGGCAGTAGAATCTTCGATGCGCCTGGCTTCTGCTTTCTTCGCATCTTTCAGACTGTCTTCAAAAGACTGCGCACGATCGAGATTATAAATAAAATGGGTGCTTCCCAGGCTCCAATGCACATTTTTACCATCATTTTGCCAGTAAGGGAATTCACCCCCTACTTCGGTTAGTTTGCGGGAAGGAAAATCGGCGGAAGACGCATCCGCTACCGATACGTTGGTAAGTTTCCCTGTTTGTGGTACCGTGACTACATAAATATCATTATTAACCTGCACCACAGCTTTCCCCCCGTCCGGCGAAATAGTTATCCAGGAGGCAGGAGAAGGCAAATTTAATTCCCGTTCTGCATCTTCTTCAAGGGTTTGAGGCAGGATGCATTTCATTGCTGCAGGATCAGGCTTTCCATTTTTAGTAACCGCAAAACCATAGGTAGTGATACCGGTTACATGAAGGATTTTCTTTTCGTCCGTTCCATCCCATTTGATGGAAACAAGGTTCCCATTATTCTGACTAAGATAAATTCTATCCGCCTGTTTATTTACAAAATGAGGATTATAGCGACCCAGCGATTTATCAATTACGGTAATCTCTCCTCCTGTTGATGGCAGCCAAACTATATCATCTTCATTACCATCATAACCCGGACCATATGATTCTTTAAACACCCTGACATTACTACGCAGCAATACAATTTTATCACCAGCCGGATTGAATACAAGATTTTGATATAACCCAGGTTCTTTTGTGAGCCTGGTAAGAGTTTGTGTGGCCACTGTTAGTTTATAAATATTACCACCGCCGGAACTCCAGGTTGAGAATACAATAGCTTTCCCATCGGGCGACCAGGCGGGTTGGGCTTCTGTAAATTCATTTGTTGTAACACGTTTGGGCACGCCGCCCGGATAGTCCATCACGTACAAACGGTTCAATACAGTAAATGCTAATTTCCTGGCATCAGGCGAAGGAACTGCATCTCTTATTTGCGTTGATTGCTGATAGGCCGTATCCGAAACAGGATATTTGAATGCAAGTTGCGGTCCTAATTCAAGACTTACGTCTACATCAACCGGTATTTCAGTAATACTGCTGCCATCAATGGCAATGCGATGAATTTTTCCACCATAGGAAGCCAGAACAGACTTGCTATCCGGTGTAAATGCCATAGCTGGCAATACTCCTAATGGTGCAATGGATTCCTGTTCATCTCTCTGCACAGGATAGGCGATCCATTTTTCTTCACTTGTTTGCAGGTTTCGTAAAACAAGACCCGTTTTATCTTCATAACGTGTGCCATATACCAGCCATTTACCATCTTTTGAAAGTGTTGGAGTAAACCCTGAACCGTATCTTGAAGTAATCGTATTTGTTTTCGCATTGTTCCTGTCATATATGCCTATTTCGTATTGCGGTAGGCGGGCATTGTAATTCCAGGGACCAAAGCGCTGTGAATAATATACATAACGTCCGTCGGCACTTACAGCCGGGTCAATCGCTTTTAAAGCTGCCGGACCGTCAAGCAACTGTGCTCCCCCACCCCCTTTGTAATGAGCCAGGAATAATTTAGGCATCAGGCGGCCTTTGGAATAAATTATATACTCGCCGTCCGGAGTCCAGCAGGCCGCGGGAAAATATTGATTATTATCAGAGGTTAACTGAACGGTATCTTTTTTTTCTGTGTCTATATACCATACATTATCGGCGCCACTACGGTCTGAAATGAACAGTATTTTTTTACCGTCCGGGCTGTACCGCGGATGCACATCATAGGCCATACCCTTTGTTACGGCCGTTGCTTTTCCACCGGTGACCGGCATCGTATAAATATCTCCCATCAGGTCGAACAAAATTGTTTTGCCATCAGGACTGATATCCAGGCTCATCCAGGAACCTTCCTTCGTATTGAAATTTATTTTTCGGGCAGGCTTTAGCGGAAGGTTTTTATAAACTGTATATTGATTCGTATCCTTTTTTACCACCGTGTCGCCTGGCAAATAAAAACCAGGAGTGGTACCCGATTTATAAAAACGTTTATCCGAAAAAAATGCGAACGCGGTAATTGTACTGAAACACAAAAAAAGAAAAACCGGAAATCTCATAAAAATTGATTTTGGAAACGGGAAGATAATAACTCTGGGGATGCCATATAATTTTTTTTGAAAAAAGGCACCCTTCTCAATTAACCGGTGTAAAAAAACGACTATGAATGTTCCGTGGCTGCATTAGCGGCCGCCATCGGCGGCTTAACCGGAATACTTGAAACGACGTATGATCATCAACAATTTGCCACTTTTACATGGTTGATTGTCTTATTTTACAGTTGTAATCCGTTTCCACCCGCCGGCTTTGGACAAAAAAATAATGCTCGTACTAAAACTCAATGACCATGAATTTTAAAATCAACCATATTCAGCATATTGGCGTGCCTGTTACAGATATTAAAATCTCGGAAATTTTTTACAATAAACTGGGGTTTGAAAATGTGATGGCAACTACATTTGAATTTAAAGGCCGCCAGGGCTCTGTAGCGATGATGCAACGTGACGATATGATAATTGAAATTTACCAAATGCCTGCAGAAGAACTTGCGGACATAAGGAGCCGACGGGATGGTCATATTGATCATATCGCGTTTGACGTTGATGATATTGATATGGCTTTCCAGGAATTAAAAAGTGCGGCCTTTCATATCCTGGAAGAGAAACCGGTATTCCTTGCCTTTTGGAAATATGGTTGCAGGTATTTTAATATTGCAGGGCCGGATGGCGAACGGATAGAATTTAACCAGATTTTAGAATCAGCGGCGGACCTTAATAAATGAAAATAAACAACGGGTTATTATTTTATTCTGATTACATCGGCTGATATTTTTGGAAATTTGGCAAAAAGTTGCGCGTCATGACCCGGGATTATGAAGTCAATCTTAGAGGCCAGTGTTTTCATCCGCTGCATCGCAGCTACATAACCTTTTGCGTCAAAGGTTCCGTAAGATGGGGCGGGCAGCATCTTTTCCAGGCTATAATAGACCCAGATATTATCCGATGCGATAATCACTTTATCATTACCGGATTGTACCAATACATACTGCGAGTTATAAGTATGCCTTGAACCGGTGTACACTTTAATACCCGGGATAATTTCCTTATCATCACCATCTACTAAGGTGACCTTGCCGGAAACATTCAGATCCACCAATTGAAGAATATCTCTTTTAACAAAGCCACCATGATTACCGTCTTTCTGCCATGCCTCCCCCACGAAATAATTGTAATCTTGCTTTTGTATCCAGATATGCGCATTGGGGAATAAACTGATACCATCAATATGATCCCAATGCGGATGAGTTACAATAATATCAGTAATGTCAGCAGCTTTCAATCCAGTCTGCAACAGGATTGAATCCGGCCGGGTAAATTTATAAACACCAAAATCTTTTGCTGCCTGGAGATCATTAGAACAACCAGCGTCAACCAGAATATTTCTACCAAGATTGTCTTTTATCAGCCAGTACATGAAGATAATTTCAACACTATCTTTATCCGGTCCATTTAAAACCCATGCAGAAACAGGAGTAGGATTTGCAAGAGTAGCATATTTTAACGCATATATCTCATATGCCGGAGTTTTTTGTGCGGCTATATGAATACTTACAATTAAAATCGCCAGTAAAACAAACAAGCTTTTATTCATAAGCAGATATTGTATTGCGCAAAATAATTTATGAAGGAGTTGGCTTGGCCGGGTGTTAACCGGTTAAGACGCCATACTAAGATAAGAGAGGAACTACAAATTTTAAAATTTCTTCTGAGGGGCGGATTTCCTCCTGATCAAAAGGAGATTCCTGCAACTCCTATTTTCGGAAAAAGGAGCTTGAGGCCGTAGGATTTACCCAGAACAGGGTTTTCCCTGTTGATCCAGGAATTTGCACAATCACCTCCAGCAGAATATTGCTACCTTGAAAATCTGTTGCTGTGCAATATATTGCTCAATCTGGGCAGGCTGCATTAATTGTTTCTCGTGACCGGCTCCCGTACCGATGGCAAAGAAGCAAGTTTTTCTTCATACCCGGCTATTTGTTTTTTTAACGAGTCAATATCTTTTTGCAGGCTTTCCAGGTTGCCAGCTTCTTGTCTTGCCTGTCGTGCATACCGTTCTGCACTTCGGGCAGCCTTTTTTGCTTTGCGTGCCAGCTTCCTGTCGCTTGCATCGGCGCTGAGCCTGTTTGCAATTTCAGCATTGGCATCAGCTGATTTTTGAGCTTCTTCCTGTGCTTTTACCATATCAGCGGATTGTCTTTCCAGCGAATTTTCAAGTTTTGCAAGTTTCAGTTTACTGTCATTTAATTGCTGATGCAGGTCGAGGGTCTCTTTTTGTTGTTTCAGCATATTCATTGAATCTTTTGAGACCACCTGGGTTGTCGCCGTCGTTAAAATCATCAAAGCGGCTGTCATGGCTGTGATAAATTTAAATTTCATAAACACTGTTTTAGTATACTTGTATATGAACCAATAGCATGCCATTGTAGAAATCCTTCCTAACATCCCTAACCTGCTATTTTTCCCCTGACATTATGCAGGGTTTCCCCCATGAATTGGTGTCTAAAAAATTCCCTGACGCAGTTTTTCCAATTTTTCATCCGCTTACCTCATGTTGCAACTGACTACGATAAGAAATCTTCAGTCCTTCCTGCGACCACTCAACGTTGCGATGTCTATACAAGACTTGCCCCAATCAGAAATTAAAATTTCAGTTTCCGCAACCGGTTAATGAAAAGATAAATTCACAGGGATTTTTTAGTCGGCTGAGTATAAATTTGATTCGCGGGAGTGCATAATTAAAAATGTATTTAACATTCACTGCTGATCCGATCAGCATCGGAGCTATTTCAATTTAATTGTGGAAATAGTGGGCGGTTGAAATTTTACGGATGGGCATCGCGGCGGACTTGGTATGCTTTTTTATACTATTATGCTGTGAACCCAGGAAAACTAATAGCAGTGATAGATGACGAGCCCGATTTTCTTTTTACCGTTTCTTCCATCCTAAAAAGAAAAGGATTCAGAGTAATTACAGGTCATGGCGCCTATGGAATAGGCTCAATACTCGAGAAAAAACCCGATCTGATTTTACTAGACATCAATATGCCCGGAAAATCGGGGTCAGAAATCTGCCGGCAGTTGAAAGCAGGGGCGGAAACGCAGAATATCCCGATCATACTCATTTCGGGGAATGCGGATATTCAACCCGAATATGTGGAAAGTTATGCCGACAATTATCTCCAAAAACCGTTTGGTGTAACTCAACTGATTAATATCATCAACCATTCAATTGTCAATGCCGTTTAAAAATTGATCCTGCAATTCCTTAATAAGCATGTAAGAGGGGCTTAAAATAATCATCTACATTGACGAACTCCTTTATCACCTGGCCTTCTTCATAAATGGCGATAATTGTTCTCTTATGACTCTCTGTAAGTAAGCGAAGACGCAAAATTCTTGAAATGATCCCCGGTTTATCGACCCAGTTAAAACGATCTTCAACAAACTGGTATTGATCGTGTGAAGAGATCATTTCACCTGTTTTCAGAATGTGAAGTGTATTTACATTTCCGTATGCAAAAGACATAGTATGATTTAATGGTTCAATACTAAAAATACGTAATGGCCAGACATTATTGCAGAATATTTATCCACCATTATTCAAGTGATCGTAAAATCACGATACAAAAAAGAATGAATAAAAATCAGGAAGATGACCAACAGCTATCAATCTTTTCTTTTCGTAAGAAGCGCAAGAAAATTGTCAATACTTTCTTTGTCCGCAGCTGTTAATTGCTGATGAAGCTTTAATTTATTCATATACAGCAATGCCGCTTTATGGGCAGGCGCCATGGCAAGAATTTTTTCCAACTTTCCCTTTGATTCCGCATCATCCTGATAAAGTGGCGTCGGCGGGGGGAGCGGTGCCTTTGTTTTGATCGCTTTCTTTTTTATAATTGCTTCAATAGTTGCGGTACTGAAAGGCGGTTTTGCATCAATCGCGTTAATCGTATGAAGCAAGGCCGTTAATTGCTTGCGGCTTAAACCACCGCGAGTTTTATAAAACTCATACATATTCCGGATAAAGGAATTATCCGTACGGGGCGGTAAGCTATAAAACACCCATTCAAAAACACCATTCAAAAAGTCATAGTCTGATTTCCTGGGGTTATTGGGAGGTTTACCATTAAACGCTGGCGGCATAGTCATATTGCAAAGATACTGGATGCTGGATACTGGATGTTGGATGTTGGATGTTGGATGCTGGATATCGGATACTGGATGCTGGATGCTAGTGTCGTTCTATCCTTAATTACCCGGTTGACTATTATGCGGGGTAAATACATTAAATTAGTTTTGCATAAATTACGATTGTCATGAAAAGAACATCGCTGATCATTTTATTAATAATTTACGTGGCTTCTTATTTTAACATAGTATTCAGCCAGGATGCAGCTTCTGATTTTAAAAAATTGGACTGGATTGCCGGAACCTGGAAAAGAACTAATGCGAAAGAAGGGCAGAACGGCTATGAAAGGTGGACCAAATTGTCCGATACGGAGTGGCAGGGAATTGGAATAATTATGCAGGGAAGAGATACATCTCTTGTTGAGAAACTGAAAATTTTTGTGAAGAATAAGCACCTTTATTATATAGCAGATATTTCCGGCAATCCGGAGCCTGTTTGGTACCGGTTTACAGAAATTACGGAAAACGGGTTTGCCTGCGAAAACCTGGAATATGATTTTCCTAAAAGAATTGAATACCGGCAACAAGGGAATAAGATAAAAGCTACAGTTTCGGGTGATGGTAAATTCATTGACTACTTGTTCAGAAAACAAAAGAAATAAATATTCCCTGCTATTTCAATTTACCGGCATCGCATAGAACGGTTTAACAAAAAATATCTTAGTCCCCGCTGGTTCAGGTGATCGTTGTATTTTTGCCACTCAAAATAATTTTACCGAACTTTATTATTACAGCATTATTGATCACACTAAATCGTTGTTATGGAATCTCTGAAAAACATCATTCCTTTTGTAACATTGACAGTTACATTTTTTGCCGCCTGCAACAATGAATCATCTACAACCCAAACAACAGCCACCACTGATTCTGCAGCAAAGGAGCCCAAATGGAAAGAAGAAAATATTACCTATAATGGCGATAACGCTACCTTAGATGGATATGTCGTGTATGATGAAAACAGCGATAAAAAACGTCCAGCCGTTTTAGTAGTGCCTGAATGGTGGGGACTCAATGACTACCCAAAATTCAGGGCCAGAGAACTTGCCAAATTAGGTTATGTTGCTTTTGCAGTTGATATCTACGGCAATGGTAAAACGGCAGACAATCCCGACAGTGCTATGAAATATGCTTCTGCCTTTTACAAAGATCCGCAAAAGGCGAAGGCCCGTATTGATGCTGCTATCGCCAAAATAAAAACCTACAGCCAGGTGGATACTTCCAGTATTGCCGCCGTTGGTTATTGTTTTGGAGGCGGTGTACTTTTGAATACAGTAAGGTTGGGTGACGAACTGAAAGGTGTCGTTAGTTTTCATGGTAGCCTGATCGGCACACCGGCAAATAAAGATTTGCTGAAATCTAAAATACTTGTTTGCCAGGGAGGAGCTGATCCATTTGTGCCTCAAAAGGATGTAGACCTTTTTAAAAAACAAATGGATTCTATCGGGGCAAACTATACATTCAAAGTTTATGAAGGTGCCAAACATGCTTTTACCAATCCCAACGCAACGCAACTGGGTGAAAAGTTCAAAATGCCCATTGCTTATAATGCCGCAGCCGATACGGCATCCTGGCAGGATATGAAAACTTTTTTTGGAGCGCTTTTTAAATAAAATTCTTATCAAAGAGGCTGTCTCAAAAGGGATGTTTCACGCAAAGGAATATTTCACGCAAAGGAATATTTCACGCAAAGGCGCAAAGAAGCAAAGAACGCAAGGAGATGAACTATTAAGAATCAATCTTTACTTTCTCATCATCTCTGCGGGATTATTTTAAAATTACACTATGGAGACCGCCGCTTTTCTTTTACCGTTACCAGCATCGTAGGAATATTTCACGCAAAGAAGCAAAGAACGCGAAGAGATGAACTATTAAGAATCAATCTCACTTTCTAATGAATATTTCACGCAAAGGTGCAAAGAAGCAAAGAACGCAAAGAGATGAGCTGTTAAGAATCAATCTTTACTTTCTCATCATCTCTGCGGGATTATTTTAAAATTACACTATGGAGACCGCCGCTTTTCTTTTACCGTTACCAGCATCGTAGGAATATTTCACGCA
>JAOQAL010000294.1 GCA_025963615.1 Chitinophagaceae bacterium
ACTCATTTAAATGTAAAATGTAAAAAGCTAAACGTAAAAGGTGAAATGCAAAACTCCGGTGCTTATTTCTTAATCAATACCAAACCTGCAATGATCAGAACGGCCCCGATTATCTTTCCCAAAGTTATCGTTCTTATGGCTGAACCCAACAAACCATAGTGATCAATTAAAAGGGACATAAAGATTTGCCCGCTTACCGCCAGGGCAAAAGTTAAGGCCATCCCCTGTTTTTGATTCACCCAGGTAATATATCCGACAAAAGCTGCACCGAACATACCACCCAGCCAGAGGTACCAGGGACTGGTGGAAGAGGGTCTTAATTGTACCACCGAAGAATAATTCAGCGAGAGATTCAGTATAAAGAGGCATACAATACCGACAAAGAAGCTCATTAATGAACCCATCAGCGGGCCGCCAATCTGTCTTCCAAGCCTTGTATTCAGGATTGCCTGGACCGGCATCAGGGCCCCGGCTGTTAATGTAAGCAACATCACTATATATTTCATTACAAAAAAATTGATGATCAATTAAATACTTCCGTCAAATTTGCAAATCAATACAAATGTAAATAGAAGAATTTATGCATATTCATTTCATTCAGCATGTATCATTTGAATATCCCGGTTCGATCATTAGATGGGCTGCGGAGCATGGTCATACTACAAGTTTTACAAAACCCTTTGAGCACTCCGTATTTCCTTCCATGGATCTTTTTGACCTCCTGATTATCCTGGGCGGCCCTATGGGAATTTATGAAGAAGAAAAATTTCCCTGGATTGCTGACGAAAAGAAATTCATCCGGGCTTCCATTGCCGCCGATAAAAAAATACTGGGGATTTGCCTGGGTAGCCAGTTAATTGCCCATGTACTGGGTGCAAAAGTAGTTCCTCACATTCTCCAGGAAATTGGCTGGTGGCCTGTTCTGAAAACAAACAACCATCCGCTTACAGAGTCCCTGCCCGGCGAATTTATAAGTTTTCACCTCCATGGCGATACTTTTGATTTGCCCGAAGGCGCTGAGCAATTGTTCAGAACAAAAGGTTGCGAACAACAAGGGTTTATTTATAAAAATAAGGTGGCGGCTATACAATTTCACCCTGAAATCGAACAGGAATTATTGCAAAATATGATGGAACATGAAAAAGGATCCTTCATTCAATCAACCTATGTGCAGTCCGAAGAAGAAATAAGAAAACATATACCACAACAGCTTCCTCTTCAACCAACCTATATGCAGGCATTTCTTGAAAATTTTGTTAAACTCTGACATATTTGTATATACAAATACAATACGCTTATCTTCGTCCCCTACTATGAATACGTCAGAAAGCAAATATTCCCAATGCCTTTATTTTTCCTCCAATGCCCTGGCGCGGAAGGTGGAAAAACTGGCACAGGAAAGCTGGAAGCCAGTGGGCCTGTCTCCAAGCCATGCTTACCTGCTTATGATTGTGATTGAAGACCCCGCGGTACAACCTGGTACCCTTGCCAGGGAACTTCAGTTGCAACCCAGTACGATCACCCGTTTAATAGAAAAGCTGGAAGAAAAAAAATTGGTACTACGCATTACGGAAGGGAAGGCTACCAATGTTTACCCCACTCCAAGGGCAAAAGAAATGTACAGCAAATTGAAAGCCTGTGTAAACCACTTCTATACCTCACACGCAGCAATACTTGGTAAAGAAGAGAGCACTAAGATGGTAAGGAATATGAACAAACTGGCTGATAAATTATAAGATTATTTTTTTTGCATCAATACTTGTATATACAAATAAAACACAAATAGTATGAAATATGTAATTGCTGGTGGCGCGGGCCACATATCAAAACCTATCGTCGAAAAATTTTTAGCAGCGGGTCATCTGGTAACCGTAATTGGCCGCCATGCTGAAAACCTGAAGGAGCTGGTTGATCAAGGTGCCACGGCGGCTGTTGGTTCCGTCAACGATGTAAAATTTCTGACGGAAACCTTCGATAGCGCGAATGCTGTGTATACGATGGTGCCGCCAAACCTGGCTGCTGCTGACTTGAAATCATGGATAGGGCAAACTGGCGCCGGTTATGCGGATGCCATAAAAAAAGCCGGAGTAAAATATGTCGTAAACCTTAGCAGTATTGGAGCCCATTTACCAGATGGAGCAGGGCCCGTGTCGGGCTTGTACCGGGCGGAACAGGCATTAAATGCGCTGAAAGATGTAAACATTAAACATTTGCGCCCATCCTATTTCTTCAATAATTTTTTAGGAAATACCGGCATGGTAAAACAGCTGAACATTCTCGGCGGCAATTTTGGTGGTGAGAATTTTAAAATGGCCCTGGCGGATACCAACGATATCGCCGAAACAGCGGTTGAAGAATTGTTGAAACTAAATTTTACCGGGCATTCTATCCGCTATATCGCCAGTGATGAAAGAAATATTAATGAGGTGGCAAAAATAATCGGCGCTGCTATTGGCAAGCCGGAATTACCGTGGATTGTTTTCAGCAATGAGCAGGCTTATGAGGGAATGGTGCAGGCCGGGTTACCCCAGGAGATTGCCAAAAATTACGCAGAAATGGGAAACGCTTTACATACCGGCGCCATGACTGAAGACTACTGGAAAAATCATCCTTCAAAATTTGGCAAAATAAAAGTGGAAGATTTTGCAAAAACCTTTGCGGCAGTTTATCATGCTAACTAAAAAACCGCAGTCATGAAAGCCGTAAGTATAAAAGAAAAAGGCTCATTTGAAAACATACAGGTAGTAGAAATTAATAAACCTGTCATACAACCGGATGAAATACTGGTTCATGTAAATGCCGCGGGTATCAATCCTGTAGACTGGAAAACAGTGCTGAATGGATATTTTCCTATGCCATTAATATTAGGGAGTGATATTGCCGGCGTGATAGAAGCCGTGGGCGCCGATGTAAAGAATTATAAGCCCGGCGATGAAGTAATTGGTTCATTACAATGGGATAAACAAAGCGCCTATGCTGAGTATACGGCGACTAAAGAAAAATATATTACACATAAACCTAAAAATCTCTCATTCGCGGAATCGGCAGGCGTTCCGCTGGCTTCCTTGACTGCCTGGCAGGCTTTATTTGATCATGGCAGGCTTGAAGCAGGACAGAAAGTGGTTATTCATGCAGGAGCAGGCGGTGTAGGTTTATTTGCTTTACAATTCGCAAAATGGAAAGGGGCCTGGGTTGCTGCTACATCTTCTGAGCGGAATATTAATTTCCTGAAATCAGTTGGTGCGGATGAAGTAGTTGATTATACAAAATACAAATTGACAGATATAGTGAAGGATGCAGACGTAGTGCTGGACAGCATCGCGACACCGGAAGTACAAATGGAATCATTCAAATCATTGAAAAAAGGTGGCCGGTATGTTTCCATTACAAGCAATATCCGGGAAGAACTAAAGAAAGATTTTGATATTTATGCAACACGCTTTTTGTTTATTTCCAATCCTGATCAATTAAAACAAATTGTACAATTAATTGAAGGAGGAATGGTAAAAGTGTTTATTGATAAAACCTATCCGCTTGCTGAGGCAAAAGATGCCTTGATATACCTGCATAAAGGAAGGGCAAGAGGTAAAGTGATTTTAATAAATAATTGACCTGATCCTGAAATTGGCTTATAACTTTTAATTTTTGGACCCTTTATTGAACCACATAAGAAACAGAGTCACATAGGCCGGCACATAGATGAATGATGATAAAAGGAAAGCCGACAGCTATGTGTCCTATATGCCTATGTGGTTCATGCTTTGATGTTGAACCACATAAGAAACAAAGGCACATAAGTAAAAGGGAGTAACAGGAAAGCAGACAGCTATAGGTCTATTTGCCTCCTACGTGGTTCATTTTCCATCCACCAGCGGGAAAGATTTTAGAGTCATCAATTTGCCATGACAATACGAATGGTGTTGCTATTTTTGCGTATGAGCATTGAAGAATTTAAAACAAGTCTTAGCAATTCACTCCCAGGCAATATTTCTGTTTACCTTGAATCGCTGTGGTATGATGGTACAGGGAATTGGGAAAAATCACATAGCACCATCCAGGACATTGAAGATAAGAACGCCGCCTGGATTCATGCTTACCTGCACCGTAAAGAAGGTGATATATGGAATGCTGATTATTGGTATAAGAGAGCTGGCAAAAAAAGACCTGCATTTTCACTGGAAGAAGAATGGGAAGAATTGGTAAAAGCATTTTTATAAATTATCATTTTCAACTCCCTCCCAGTTTCCAGTATCGCCTGATATTTTTACATTTTATATTTCAAAGCAGATTCAGGATCATTCCAGGATCAGGACAGTTATTCAAATAAAACTCTTTCTCAGAATATTTACAAACACCCGGATAATCTCCATTTCTTCCCTGCATATCAATAATAAGCTGGAAATGTAAATGCGGGGGCCAGTGCCCGTTTTCAAATTGCATTCCGAATTCCGCGAAAACATCTCCCTCCTTAACGAAATCTCCCTCACTTATATTTTTAAGAGAGTTCAAACTAAGATGCCCATATAATGTGTAAAATGCCGTTCCATCCAGGTTGTGTGTAAGAATAACGGTAGCCCCGTAATCGCCAAAATTATTATTGAATGCAAAACTATGAACGATTCCATTCAATGGAGCCATCACCGGCGTATTGACCGCGCCCCATACATCTATTCCAAGATGCAGGCGACGGGGTTCTTCTCCGGCAACTACTGAGTCAAAATGCCGGCTGCGGTTATAAATAGTGCGATGTTCTGCGTAACCGCCGATTCCGAATTTGCAATCTGCAACGTGGAGTTTATTGGAAATATAATTTGAAAATTTATTCGTGTCGCTTAAAATATCATCGGTAAGTTCTTTGTTGTTATCCGTAAAATCAAGCAGCAGTAATTTATCCCTCAACGCATCAAAAGATACCACAGGATGAAATTCCCGCTGATGCTTTTTTAAAATAGCTGTAAGTTGATTTTTACGTGACATGAAATATACTGACTTTTAATGATGCCAAAAGAGAAATTGATGAAACGGTTGACCGAACTGTTAGCTGGTGATTAACATACTAAATTCAAACTACTACTAATAATATCAATAGGCTAATAATTCTTCTTTCTTTTTTGCAGTCAGCAGGTTATAATCAATATGAACGGAATGAATCAATTTTTCTTCCAGTATGGTAGCGAAGGTTTCAAAATAAATAATTACATCTTTACGAATATTTTTTTTCAGCCAGCGAAAACCACCAGGAAGGTTTTTCAACACGTTTTTATCTTCCAGGTATTCCAGGTTATGAATATCGGAAGTTGTTAGCCCCAGTTTTTGCAGATGTGAAATCATCAGGTCAACCGGCGCCTGGGTAATCCCACAATAATCTGCTGCCAGCTCTGTCCATTCCCCGACGCCGGAATGTGCATGCCGCAGAATTTCTTCCTTACCCAGTTTTGTTATCACTTGTAACAGGTTGCCACAATTGCAGGAACCGTGATCGCCCCACGCGTACGAGGAGCCATTCCGCAAGCGGCCGGCTGTTTCACGAAGGGCTTCTACCAGCTCAATAGTTGGATATGCCATAGTATAAAGTTCATAATAAAAACAGTTCCGCATTATAGTTTGTTTAACCTTTTTGGTAAAATATTTTGTCCCGGAAACCGTTATTTCATGCTGGATGCTGGATGCTGGATGCTGGATGCTGGATGCTGGATGCT
>JAOQAL010000296.1 GCA_025963615.1 Chitinophagaceae bacterium
ATACTGGATGCTGATATCCAGCATCCAGTATCCAGTATCTAGCATCCAGTATATCCAGTATCTAGCATCCAGTATCCAGCATCTAGCATCCAGTATATCCAGCATCCAGTCTCTGCTCAGATCAATCCCGCCAGTTCCAGGCTTTTCTTTTTCAGCTTTCTTATTTCAATATTTTCAATAACAGGGTCGGGAAGCAGTATCAGGGAAATATTATGTTTGCGCCACCAGTCATTTGTTTTTAACTGTTCAAAAGAAATGACACCCACCAGATATTTCCTTTGTTCGCCTGCATGCCATTCTTCTATCCATTCAAAATGCTCGCGCGAAATAAATTTCAGGTCGTTAAAGCTTATATATACACGCAGGTAAAAATCATTGCTGAGTTCGTGTGGTTTGTGGTGATAGAGTTTTTTATATTCATATTTATACTGGTAGCGCAAGGCGGCAATATCACTCAAAACCGCTGAAGCGGTTGGGAAACTTCCAGCGCCCTTGCCATAAAAGAATTGTTTATCGGCAAAACCGCTTTCAATCACAACCCCGTTATATTCGTTTTTTACAAAAGCCAGGTGATCATCGTGCCTGACAAATTGAGGTAACACAAAAGCAGCGACTTTGCCATTGTTTAATTTTTTTGCCTGCGCCACTAATTTAATATCATAATTTTTTTCGCGGGCCACAGCCGCATCACCTGCATTGATATGCTGAATACCGGTAAATAAGATATTTTCAGGCGTTTCGATAATACCATAAGCATGCGTGAGCAGGAAGGTCCATTTATTAACGGCGTCATAACCTTCAACGTCCAGCTTGGGATTGCTTTCCGCAAACCCCAATTGTTGCGCCAGCAATAAAGCATCTCTGAACGAAAGCTTTTCTTCGAACATTTTTGTAAGGATGAAATTCGTAGATCCATTCACAATGGCTTTAATCGAATGCAGGAGGTCGTTGTCGTAATATTCTTCCAGGTTACGGATAACCGGTATGGAAGCGCAGGCTGCGGATTCATATAAGAATGATTGCCCTGTTTCCTGCTGGAGTTTCAGCAAAGCCGGCAGATGTTCCGCAATCATTTTTTTACTGGCGCTCACCACATCTTTGCCATTTTTTAAAGCCGTGGAAACAATTTCAAAGGCAGCATTGGCATCATCTATTACTTCTACAATTACATTTATACCGGGATCGTTCAGTAGAATATTTTTATCCGTTGTAAATAATTCTGCCGGTGCGTTACGTTTCTTTTTAGGGTCCCGGATGCAGACTTTTTTAATAGTTGCTTTCAGAGAAGGGGTTTGTTGTAATACCTTATAAAGGCCTTCCCCTACCACGCCAAATCCAAATAATCCGATTGTAAGTTGTTTATGTGCGTCCATTTATTTTATAGTTTCTAATTGCTGATCTGTTATTTTTTCCGTCAGGAGAAATTTCCTGACTTCATTTTCTATCTGTTCGTATTCCAGTAAAAAACCATCATGGCCATAGCTTGAATGAATAGCTTTATAGTGTGCTCCCGGAATATGCTTTGCCAGGAATTCCTGTTCTTTTAAGGGGAATAAAATATCACTGCTGATCCCAATGACCAATGTTTTCGCTTTTATCTGTTGCAAGGCCCATTCAATACTTTCCCGCCGTCTGCCCACGTTGTGTGAATCCATGCCTTGGCTCAAAAAATAATAACTGAAGGCATTAAATCTTTTTGCCAGTTTTTCTCCCTGGTATTTCTGGTACGATTCGCTTTTATAGTGATCCCTTTTATCATTTGTTTCTTCCCATTGGCTCACCTCGTAGGTATGATAATTGCGATAGGAGATGAGTGCTATACCCCGGGCTACTTTCATTCCCTGCAAACCAGCTTCCTCATTATTTTCTTTCCAGGTTGAATCCATTTCAATAGCATACCGTTGCGATGCATTGAAAGCTTTGCCCCAGGCGGAATGAAACGCATTGGTGGCCAGTGGAATAATGTATTCAAACAACGAAGGTTCTTTAATCGCCCATTCTAATAATTGTTGTCCGCCCATCGATCCACCAACACCAAATTTTATTTTTTCAATGCCTAAAAAATCTTTCAAAGGCTCATAAGCCTGTATCATGTCTCTTATTGTAAAAAAAGGAAAATCATGATAAAATGGCTGGGCAGTGGCGGCATTGGTTTCAAGAGGCCCAATGCTGCCGTAACAGCTTCCAGGCATATTTGCACAAATAATAAAATACTTTTCAGGATCAAACAATTTTCCATAACCAATAAGTCCCGGCCACCATTCAGCAGGATCGCTGTTTGCCGTAAGGGCATGAAATATCCAAACGACATTATCCTTTTGTTTATTGATTACGCCATGGGTGGAATAGGCAAGATGATAACCTGGCAACGTGATGCCCGATTCAAGGATAAAAGGGTTGTTGTATGTAAATAGTTTATGCGGCAATAATTGTGATTTGTGTCCTGAACGTGGTTGCTGTTTTCCGGCGGCCATAGCCTCTGGCGACGGCACGCAAATACGGTCGGAAGATGAATAGTGAAGCAGGGGGTGAATGATCAAAAAATTGAATTATTTATTCTGACCATTCACCACTCATTATTCACTTAGTTATCTTGCCAGTTCTTT
>JAOQAL010000308.1 GCA_025963615.1 Chitinophagaceae bacterium
TTTTTGTAAAGGTAACCGGCTCAAGCGATTTTAGATTTTTGGACTTTAAATTGCAGATTTATTGAAACCTTCAATCTAAAATTCTATACTTTCTCTGCTTTAACTCCAGCAGGCAATCCCGGCAGAGACAATCAACGTATTTTTCTTGTATTATAGCTCTTTCATCGTCGGTGAGACTGATAGCGGAACACTGGCATTCCTGAACGTTACCTGCTTTGCATTCAAAAGCATCACCGCAGCGGGGACAATATTTTTTTTCAGAGAGGCTCATAAGCGGGTATCATAAAAAATGCCGGGAAGACAGTAAGTTAGAAAGAAAAAATTAAATCGTTCAAACGGACTGTCTTCCCGGCAAAAACCTCTTTGGGGATATTAACTGCTGCAGGCTTCACAACTTTCCCGGTTGTCAAGCGAGCAGGCTATTTCAGCTTGCTGCGTTACCACCGTATTATCTTTCTGCAACGCCATCTGATCCACCGTAAACTTAATTGCATCGGCTGCTGCTTTGGTGCGCAGGTAGTACATACCAGTTTTCAATCCGCTTTCCCAGGCATAAAAATGCATGCTCGTGAGCTTGGCAAAATTTGGCTGGTCAACAAACAAATTGAGCGACTGGGATTGACAGATATAAGCACCCCGGTCTTTCGACATATCAATCAAGGTACGTTGTTTAATTTCCCACACCGTTTTATATAACTCTTTCAATGAGCCAGGTATTTCGTCTATTTTTTGTACCGAACCGTTGGCTGCTATCAATTTATTTTTTATGTTGTCACTCCAGATTCCGGCATCTACCAGGTCTCTCAATAAATATTTATTGACAACTACGAACTCACCACTCAGTACACGACGGTTATATATATTGCTGGTGAATGGTTCAAAACATTCATTGTTTCCCAGGATCTGTGAGGTAGAAGCAGTCGGCATAGGCGCCAGCAATAAGGAGTTGCGCACGCCATGTTGCATGATTTCTTTGCGTAGCCCATCCCAATCCCAGCGGTCAGTAGGCGTTACATCCCACATATCAAACTGGAAAATGCCTTTTGATAACGGGGAGCCCGGGAATGTTTCGTAAGCTCCGTTTTCTTTAGCCAGTTCCAGCGAGGCCGTAAGCGCACCGAAGTAAATAGTCTCAAAAATATTTTTATTCAGCACTTTCGCTTCGTCACTTTCAAATGGCAGGCGGAGCAGACAAAAAGCATCCGCTAAACCCTGCACACCGATACCGATAGGGCGGTGACGGAAATTGCTTTTCTTTGTTTCCTGCAGGGGATAATAATTGCCGTCAATGATCTTATTCAGGTTCCTGGTAACAACCTGGGTTATCTCAAATAATCTTTTGAAATCAAAGTTTTTACCGGAAGCAAAACGGGGCAATGAAATACTTGCCAGGTTGCATACGGCAACTTCATCGGGTGAGCAATACTCAATGATTTCTGTACAAAGATTGCTGTTGCGGATGGTGCCTAAATGCTGCTGGTTACTTTTTTTATTGGCTGCATCTTTATACAGCATATAAGGCGTGCCGGTCTCAATCTGCGCTTCGAGTATCGCATTCCAGAGTTCCCGCGCGGGTATGGTTTTGCGCGCCAGTCCTTTCGCCTCGTATTTCAGGTAAAGCTTTTCAAATTCTTCGCTGTGTACATCAGCAAGTCCCTTGGCCTCATTAGGACAAAACAAACTCCATTGCTCATCATTCTTTACCCGTTGCATGAACAGATCAGGCGTCCATAGTCCCAGGAATAAATCCCTTGCACGCATTTCCTCTTTACCATGGTTTTTTCTTAATTCCAGGAAATCAAAAATATCAGCATGCCAGGGTTCCAGGTAAACACTAAAAGCTCCTTTACGTTTGCCGCCACCCTGGTCCACATATCTTGCCGTATCGTTAAATACCCGCAGCATCGGAACCAATCCATTGCTCGTACCGTTAGTTCCTTTTATATAACTGCCTGTGGCGCGGATATTATGTACGCTCAAGCCAACGCCACCTGCACTTTGCGAAATCAGGGCCGTTTGTTTCAACGTGTCAAAGATGCCATCAATACTATCTTCTTTCATGGTTAATAGAAAACAGGAAGACATCTGCGGTTTGGGAGTACCGGCATTAAAGAGAGTAGGAGTGGCGTGGGTAAACCATTTTTCACTCATCAGGTTATAGGTTTCAATCGCGGCATCAACATCCTGTTTGTGAATGCCGAGGGCCACCCGCATAAAAAGATGCTGGGGGCGTTCAACAATTTTAGCATGCACTTTCAACAGGTAACTTTTTTCGAGCGTCTTGAAACCGAAATAATCAAAATGATAATCCCGCTCATAAATCACTGCCGCATCTATTTTATCCTTGTGCTGTTCGATGATAGCGTATACATCTTCTGCAATCAGAGAGGCATTCTCCCCGGTTTTATGATCAATATATTCATACAACAGGGTCGCTGTTTCAGAAAAACTTTTCAAGGTGTTCTTGTGCAGGTTGCTTACTGCGATACGGGCCGCCAATACCGCAAAATCAGGATGCCGGGTGGTAAATGATGCCGCTGTTTCAGCCGCCAGGTTATCCAGTTCCGTGGTCGTTACGCCTTCATAAATGCCCTGTATCACTTTTTGTGAAATCTGTATCAGGTCCGCATACTGTAGCTGCAACCCATAACTGAGCTTATGAATGCGGCTGGTGATTTTATCAAAATGTACGGGCTCTTTTTTGCCGTTTCTTTTTATTACAAACATGGGTTAGAGGTTTTTTATGTTAATGGGTAGTTCTTAGAATTTATACCCGATAGCTATCGGGTTTGGTGTTTAAAGTTTGTAGTTTGGAGTTCCTTTAAGGGAAGATTCCATAAATAAAGGAAGTTTCGATAAGCACGACAACTTCAAATTCCAAATCCCATACTTCAAATTTGCTCAAAAATCATCCGTAAACGAAAAAGTTTCTTCTTTGGCATTGTTATTCATCACACCTGACTTCTGGTATTCTCCCACTCTTTTTTCAAAGAAATTGGTTTTACCCTGCAATGAGATCAACTCCATAAAGTCGAAAGGATTGGTTGCATTATAAATTTTATTGCAATCCAGCGCTAATAACAGGCGGTCTGCCACAAACTCAATGTATTGACACATTAAATCTGAATTCATTCCTATCAGGCGAACCGGCAAGGCATCGGAAACAAATTCTTTTTCAATCCGGACAGCGTCTGCAATAATCTCCTGAACGGTTGCTTTCGGTAACTGTTCAACCAGATGGCGTGTATATAATAAACACGCAAAATCACAATGCAATCCTTCATCCCGGCTGATTAATTCATTGGCGAAACTTAATCCCGGCATGAGCCCTCTTTTCTTCAGCCAGAAGATGGAACAAAAGCTGCCGCTGAAGAAAATGCCTTCAACCGCTGCAAAGGCTATCAGCCTCTCCGCGAAACTTCCTTTATTGATCCAGCGCAAAGCCCATTCGGCTTTGTCCTTTACGCAGGGAATCGTGTCGATGGCTCTTAACAAACGATCTTTCTCCACCGGGTCTTTAATATAAGTATCGATCAGCAACGAGTAGGTTTCACTATGAATGTTCTCCATCATCACCTGAAAGCCATAAAAACAACGGGCTTCAGGATACTGAACTTCCTGCAAAAAATTCACAGCCAGGTTTTCATTTACGATACCATCACTGGCTGCAAAGAACGC
>JAOQAL010000404.1 GCA_025963615.1 Chitinophagaceae bacterium
TTACTGAGAGAAGGTGTATTTGTCAGTCCTACTTTAGGTGCTTTTGAATACCAGGCTGAAAATGGGAAAGTGGATAGCACTAAATTGATCGCCTTTAATAACATGAAAGCTTTTACTGAGAAATTAAAAAAAGCCGGGGTTAAAATTGTACTGGGATCCCATGCTGATATTCCTTATGCTGAATTGGGTTGGGCTTTCCAGCATGAAATGGAATTGCTGGTTGAAAGTGGATTAAGCAATTCGCAGGTAATTGTTGCAGCCACTATGGAAAATGCAAGGTATTTCAGAATTGACGATCGGCTTGGCAGCATTGAAAAAGGAAAAATAGCGGACTTGATTTTAATAAAAGGTAATCCGCTGGATGACATAAAAGCAACCAGAAATATTGTAAAGGTTATGATCAATGGGAACTGGGTTTTGGTAGAATAGGGCGGAAGGATTTTGCTCTTCTTAAGTTTTTCACCGCCAATCCGAAGGAAATGTAAAATGTAAAATAAAAAATGTAAAACGTAAAAAGCCAACAGCAGCTGTATTGATGCGATCTTCTGGAATATAGAATAGGAAATGAGTTATAATGATTTTAAGTATAAAAATGACAGTCTTTGATTTATTTAAATTTTTCAGGAATGCCGGCTCCTGCTTTTTTTATTTCTTGCTGATGATTTCATGTCAGTCTGCAGACCGGCCACATACAACATGGTCTGTATACCGGGGCGACAAGGGCAGTACGGGCTATTCAGCACTGGATCAGATCAATAAAACAAATCTGGACCAGTTAGAAGTTGCCTGGATATATCATACGGGTGATGCGCGGGAAGGAAACCGCTCTACGATCCAGTGCAACCCGATTGTAGTAAACGGAATCATGTATGTCACCTCCCCACAGTTAAAGTTGATTGCGTTAAATCCTACAACGGGAAAAAAGATATGGGAGTTCAATCCCTTTATAAATGAAGAAGCAACCGGCGTAAACAGAGGTGTTACCTGGTGGTCCGATGGAAATGATAAAAGAATATTTTTTTCTGCGGGGGCTTATCTCTACGCATTGAATGCAGACGACGGTTCTTTAGTTTCAGCATTCGGGACTAACGGTAAAGTAGATCTCCGAAAAGGATTAGGACGTGATCCCGTGAAACTTGCTGTATGGGCCACTTCACCTGGCATCATTTACAAGGACCTTTTAATACAGGGCACCGCTTTGGGAGAAGGATATGATTCCGCTCCCGGTTTTGTAAGAGCCTATCATGTTCGTACCGGGAAAATAGTATGGACATTCAGGACGATACCACAACCCGGCGAGTTTGGTTTTGATACCTGGGATAAAGAAGCTTATAAAGAAGCTGGAGGAACTAACGCCTGGGCCGGTATGAGCGTCGATGAAGAAAAAGGAACTGTTTTTATTCCTCTCGGTTCCCCTGCATTTGACTTTTATGGAGGCAACCGCAAAGGAGAAAATTTGTTTGGCAATTGCCTGGTGGCTCTTGATGCGGAAACAGGGCTTCGTAAATGGCATTATCAATTGGTGCATCACGATCTATGGGATTATGATTTACCGGCCCCTCCCACCTTGGTCACATTAAACAATGGACAAAAAAAAACTGAGGCAGTTGCGCAGGTTACAAAGATGGGAATGGTTTTTTTATTTGATCGCATGACCGGCAAGCCCCTATTTCCCATAGAGGAAAGGCCTGTAGCAACCTCTGATTTAAAGGGAGAAGAAACATGGCCAACACAACCCTTTCCGGTAAGACCTGCCCCTTTTGTCCGTCAATCGTTTTCTGAAAATGATGTCACTGATATTTCTGATTCAGCAAACGCTTTTGTAAAAGAAAAAATAAAAAATGCCCGGATGGGCTCTATATTCACAGCACCGGATACTGCCGGTGTTGTACAATTTCCGGGTACAAGGGGAGGGGCTGAATGGGGTGGGGCATCTTTTGATCCGGAAACAGGGGTGCTGTATGTAAATGCGAATGAAATTCCATTACTGATCAAAATGAAAGCCGTTTCTCTTTCCGATAGTGATGCCTTGATTTCGCACGGAGAAAAAATTTACTCGCTGAATAATTGTACCATGTGCCATGGTGCCAATCGTTCCGGTACCGCCGTTTTTCCTTCTCTTCAGAATCTTGCTGAGAAACTTTCAGCGGTGCAGGCAGCTGCCATATTAAAAACCGGCAAAGGACAAATGCCGGCTTATCCCAATATCACGGATGAGGATAAAAAAGCGCTGCTGGATTTTTTGTTTGATAAAAAGGAAATCAAATCCGTTACAACAAAAGGCCCTGCTTCAGTCGAAAAGAAATACCGCTATGTGCACAATGGATGGACAACATTAACTGATAAGCAAGGCTATCCCGGTGTCAAACCTCCCTGGGGCACGCTGAATGCTATTGATTTAAACAAAGGCGAAATTCTATGGCAGGTGACTCTTGGGGAATATGCTGAGCTGACAAAAAAAGGGATACCGGTTACCGGAACGCAGAACCTGGGCGGCGCTGTTGTTACTGCCGGCGGCCTCGTTATTATCGCTGCTACCTATGACGGGAAACTCCGGGTATTTGATAAACAAACCGGTAAGTTATTATGGGCCTATCAACTGCCTGCCGGTGGTTATGCAACACCCGCCACTTATATGTCAAATGGCAAACAGTATATTGTTATTGCAGCGGGTGGAGGTGGAAAAGTGGGTTCGCCATCCGGGGATGCCTATATTGCTTTCAGATTAAAGGAACACTAATGGATTTCATAAAAAATATACTCCTGCATCGTAAACTGTGAAGGAAATTTTAAGATTCAGATGACCCTGACCGTTTAGGAATAATTAGTCTATATTGTTTCCTTTTATAAATCTTCTTTTCAATTATAGATTCAGAAGAATTCTATAAGTGTTGTTTGATAGAAATCTTTATAACTGGCATCTTTCCGCACAGAGCAGCATTGCAATGTTGATTAGATTTTTTATAATTGTGCTATTCCCTGTTCCTGTGTTTGATAAACAATGGTCAGAAATGTCTGCTGGTAAAATATCACATTAGCGGAGGGATTGTTTTTAATTTAACCCCATTAGTAAATAAAAAAATCGCCATAATGCGTCGGCTCAAATCTTTAAAGCTACCAGTAGTATTTTTCATCCTGATTGCAGCAGGTTGTTCAAACGAGACCAGGCAGACAGAACCGGAAAAAAAAGTGTATACCGAAGCAAAAGCCAAAGTTGGAAATTTAAAATTACCACCTGGTTTTCATGCGGATCATTTGTTTGGGCCTTCTGAAAATGGAGAAGGTTCCTGGGTGTCGATGACATTTGATAACAAAGGAAGATTGATCGCGTCGGATCAGTATGGTGCCTTATACCGTATGCAGGTTCCTGCTATCGGCGACACGACAACTAAAATTAAAGTTGAAAGGCTTACGATCCCTGATGCTGGCGGGGATACTTCCAAAAAAAGGGTAAGCATAGGTTATGCCCATGGGTTGTTATGGGCCTTTAACAGTCTATATGTGATGGTGAATCATATCAGTGACACAGCATTTAGCAAGGGAAGCGGGTTATATCGCTTGCAGGATACCAATGGGGATGATGAATTTGATAAGATTACGTTATTGAAAGCTTTAGATGGTGATGGTGAACATGGTCCTCATAGTGTGGTGCTGGCTCCCGACAAAAAATCAATTTATGTGGTAGCGGGAAATTTTACAAAAATCCCGAAAATGAATGCTTACCGGAATATGCCATCCGGCAAGCTCGATAATTTACTGCCTTTGATTAAAGACCCCAATGGTCATGATAATACGGTTAATTGGGAAGGCGGCTGGATTGCCCATGTTGATTCAACTGGCAGCAACTGGGAATTGATAAGTTCAGGTTTCCGTAACCCTTTTGATATTGCTTTTAATGATGTAGGGGATTTGTTCACGTATGATTCTGATATGGAATGGGATTTTGGAACGCCCTGGTACCGCCCTACCCGTATTTGTCATGTAACCAGTGGCAGTGAATTTGGATGGCGCCCGGGTACCGAAAAATGGTCGCCCGTTTTCCCTGATAATTCACCTGCATTGTTAAATATCGGCCAGGGTTCACCAACGAATTTATTTTACGGGGCCAATTCAAGGTTTCCTGAAAAATACCGAAGATCTTTATTCGCTTTCGACTGGAGCTTTGGAATCATCTATGCCATACATCTTGAAAATGATGGATCTACTTATAAAGCGAAGGGTGAAGAATTTGTTTCCGGTTCTCCGTTGCCTTTAACAGACGGTGTTATCGGTCCTGACGGAGCCTTGTATTTTCTAACGGGTGGCCGCAGGCTGGAATCAGATCTTTACAGGGTATATTATGGAGAGAATAAAGAAAATACTGAGCCGTTAGCAACGCCTGAATTGAATGCAGAACAAAAAATCCGCAGAAGCCTGGAAGAATACCATGGCGGGCCTAAAGCGGGAGCCGTTGATTTTGCATGGCCCTATTTAAAACATACTGATAGATATATACGATATGCCGCGCGCATCGCCGTTGAACATCAACCGGTCAATGAATGGCTGGAAAAGGCACTTAAAGAAAAGGATCCGGTAATTCTTACACAGGCGACTATTGCGTTTGCACGCAAAGGGAATGCAAAAGATAAAAATCAATTTTTAACTGCTCTTACCGGAATAAACTATGCTGCCTTATCCGAGGCGCAGCAAATAGATCTTGTAAGAGCGGCGGAACTGGTCGTTGCACGGTTTGGATTGCCGGATGCCGCTACAAAAGCTGCAATAATAGCTTATCTGAATCCTCAGTATCCTGCCAAAGCGGGCAATGAATTAAACAGGGAATTGAGTAAAGTCCTGGTTTACCTCGAAGCACCGCAGGCGGTTGAAAAGACCGTGGGGTTATTGACAGTTGCAAAAGATGATAACAGCGCAGGACAGGAAACTTTTACCCAATCTTCGGATCTGATTTTGCGTAATCCTCAATACGGAATGGATATCGCAGGCATGCTTGCTAAAATACCTCCGGCGCAACAAACGTATTATGCCACGGTATTAAGTCAGTCTAAAACAGGCTGGACACCTGAACTGCAAGACACTTACTTTAAATGGTTTTACAATGCTTTTAGTTTCCGGGGGGGGCATAGTTTTGTTGGTTTTATTGACAAGGCCAGAAAAAATGCATTGGCTAACGTGCCCGGGAGCAAGTTTGCTTACTTTAATATTCTTTCAGGTGATTCTATCGTAAGCCTTTCCGGAACGAACCTTGCTAAAGGGGCTCCCCAACCTAAAGGTCCGGGTAGAAACTGGTCTCTGGATGAA
>JAOQAL010000422.1 GCA_025963615.1 Chitinophagaceae bacterium
GATCAACACCCGCTTCCGGTAAATTAGTTAAGGATAGACTTGTACGATTTTCGTTTATTACTTGTTTTAGAAAATTAACAGGCATAAAAAAAACCATCACACACCAACATTCGCCTTCTTCCCTCTCAGAAATATGGATTCCCTTTTTTACAAATACACAGACACCTTCTTTTAACTCCCAGGTTTTTCCGTTTTTATGAAAAGTTCTTTTGCCGCTGATAACATAGGCTATATGGTTGCATTCAATATAAAACCGTTCTTTTCCATCGGCTTGCGGGCAATCATAGTTTGTAAATAACAGGTCCTTACAATGGAGTTGTCGGGAGAGGCTTGGAAAATTTTTTAAGATTTCGTATAAATTGATCATTGAAATCAATTAAAATCTTAGACTAATTTAATTGTTTCCGGATAAACTTTCTTTTTTTAATTTAACGCCGCCTGCTGTTACCGGGAATCAAACCTTGATAGAACTGGCGGATGAACAAGCTTCTTCCCGCCCAAACCCCACTATTATAAGACCGACAAAAGGGTTTGAACTTTTTCACTGATCAGGTTTCTTACTTTTCTGAAATCTTTTTCATTCATTTCTTTCGGATCCGGAATTTCCCAATCGAGAAAGTTTTTAGCAGGCATCCAGGGGCAGGCATCACCACAACCCATGGTTACTACCGCATCAAAGGGGGCATATTGTTCCACTTCTTTTAATGACTTTGACTGGTGTGTGGAAAGATCATAATCCAGTTCTTTCATAGCGGCAATAGCTTTCGGGTTTATTTTACCCGAAGGTTTTGAACCGGCGCTGTAAGCTTCCACCCTGTTTTCGCCATAGATTTTTGCAAAGGCCTGGCTCATTTGAGAGCGGTTACTGTTTTCTACGCAAACAAAAAGAACCTTTTTTTTCTGCGACATAATATCAGTTTATTAATGGGGATTGCTAGCAATGAAAATTGAGGAAAAGCTTCTCTCTTCAAGACCGATAGTTCTGTAACTTAAGATAAGCTTCGAGCTGCAAGCTTCAAGACCGATAGTTCTATAACTTATTTCAGTCTCGCAGCTCATAGCTAGCAGCTCGCAGCTTCTACTAACAACAACCGCTTCCGGGTTCACAACAGTTCCGGTCATCTTTAGCCGGCTTTTCCGCGTACACCGTAATACTGGTTATCCTGGTATTACTTTTTTTATAGTCGGCAATTTCAGATTCGCTTAAATAGTTGGCGAGTATTTCATCCGGAATGACAATGGTTTTATCTTTTTGTAACGTGATATTTTTAAAACCAGCTTCTCCAATGATTCCGAGATATTCATTTTTCTGGATAGCACCGGAAACACAACCTGAATATAATTCTGCTACTTCTTTCCATTTAGAAGGCAATTCACCTTCCAGTACAATATCCGAAATGGAGAAATGACCGCCGGGCTTTAGTACGCGAAAAATTTCACTAAAGACTTTGTGTTTGTTCGGAAC
Organism: Chitinophagaceae bacterium; assembly: GCA_025963615.1. Classification (GTDB taxonomy): domain Bacteria; phylum Bacteroidota; class Bacteroidia; order Chitinophagales; family Chitinophagaceae; genus JAFDYH01. The sequence goes on from JAOQAL010000422.1 coordinate 1,466, forward strand.
AAGATTTAGGACGCAATTGCTGACAATTACATCCGCTTTATTGGCCGTTACAGGCATATCTTCAATATCGCCCTGGCGGAATTCTACATTATTATACCCTAGCTTTTCAACATTCTCCCGGGCCCTTGAAATCATAGGTTCAGTAAAGTCAATACCGATCACTTTTCCCTGTTCGCCTGTAAATTTCCGGGCGATAAAGGCATCGTTGCCCGCGCCACTACCGAGGTCAATGACCGTATCACCTTCTTTTATTTTTGCAAATTCGGTGGGCAGGCCGCAGCCTAATCCAAGATCGGCATCGGGATGGTAACCTTCGAGAGCTGAATAATCATCGGCCATGATGTTATAGACATCATCGCCGCAGCAACCGGTAGCACCGCAACAGGAAGTGAGATTTTTTTCTTTGGACTGATTTGCAATTTCCGCATATTTTTCGCGGACCACATTTTTGATTTCTGCATTTGTGTTCATGGCTATACTTTTTAGTTGAATATATAGTTAACAGCAGGCTTTTTCATTTTTCGTCTTCAGGTTGTTGAACAAGAAGCTGAATTCACTATTGAATTTTTCAAAAGCTTTCCAGTTAATACAATAGCAGCTTCTGGGCCCGTCGACTGTTCCACTGATAAGGCCTGCATTTTTTAACTCTTTCAAATGTTGTGATACGGTGGATTGTGCCAGGGGAAGTACATCCACAATTTCGCCACAGATGCACTCATTCTTTTGCGCCAGCACTTTCAGTATGGCGATTCTCGCCGGGTGACTCATCGCTTTGGCGAAATTGGCCAGGTCCTGTTCTTTTTGGGTAAATTCTTCCTTTTTATGAAAAGCCATTTTATTAATCTTATATCGCAAATATACGATAAGCAGTCAAGTCACAGAAATATTTTTAAATTCAGGTAAGTGGATACTGGTCTGCATTATTGCTACAGGAGATGAAATATGGGTTGGATTGCATTAGGCTATTAGTCATTGTATTTAAGATAGGACTGTGTAAAACCATAAGTTTTTGGTTTAGACGAATAACCTTTAATGGTCTATTTAGCTGAATTTTCAAGCGCCTTTTTTTCGCCTGTTATTTGTCACTGTCTGCTTTAAGGACTGCAAGCGAAAAAACAGCGCCTCCAGGGGTAACGCATAGCACGATGCATGGTCTTCGTCCTATTTCTGCGATGACCAAATTAAACTACAATCAATCGGAGTGTTCGCGTGCGTGGGCCGGAAAAATGGCGGAGCGCATCATTTTTCCTTGGCTTTTTTGTTTCTTTTTTTGCCAAGAAAAAAAGAAAGGAAAGAAAAGAAATGGTGAAATTCTGCGAGACATTGATGAATAACAATAATTGATAAAGCTCAATTTGTCATTGGCATGCAGACTTCATTCAACAAAGATCCTAAGTAGCAAGTCATACTGTTTATACACTTTATAAAACAACAAGACATTACAGCTTCACCAATCGGTTAGCCGCCTCTTCCAACGTTTCATCTTTTTTGGAAAAACAGAACCGGATAACTTTATTATCTGTTCCTTCTTTATAAAATGCCGATACCGGAATGCTGGCTACCCCATATTCTTTAGTAATGCGGATAGAAAAGTCCTTATCCGTTTCATCGCTGATGCGGTCATACTTAAAACACTGAAAATAGCTGCCATGACTTGGTAAAGCCGTGAATTTTGTTTGTTCCAGCATTTTCGCAAAATAGTCCCTCTTGCCTTGCATGATACTGCTTATTCGCAGGTAGGATTCTTTATTGCGCAGAAATTGTGACAACGCAACCTGTACCGGGGAATTACAAGAGAAACAATTGAACTGGTGGACCTTCCTGAATTCATCCATCAATTCCGGGGACGAAATGGAATAGCCGAGCTTCCAACCGGTGCAATTATATACTTTGCCAAATGAAAAAGAAACAAAACTTCTTTCCAGCAGGTCGGGATACCGAAGGATACTCTGATGTGGAATATTATCATAGATAAGATGCTCATATACTTCATCACTGCTGATAAATATA
>JAOQAL010000518.1 GCA_025963615.1 Chitinophagaceae bacterium
GACCTGTTATTTGATGCGGGATAAATTGATCAACGCTGCATATTCTGCAAATTCCGATTTCGAACGCCCGGTGCCGGTTCGCACCTTCTTTAAAACATGAATGTGGCAAACACAGGATAATGATCGCTCGATCGGGATGCTTCTATCTTGAAGGCATTGTTCAATTTCAGTCCCTTTGAAAATAAATAGTCGTTCGTTGGTTTAACCAACCCCAAAAGAGCCTTGGCTGTGGCGCCTACTTTTGCAGTAGACCAATCGAACCCGTTACCACTGAACTTTTCAACAACCATTTGGGCGTCTTTAGAAAACGCGGTATTAAAATCGCCGCCTATCAACGTGTATTGATAGTTGGGTGATTGCAGCCTGGCGTGTGCAATAATGCCATCGATCTGGTCAATCCTGTTTTTTCTGCTCATCCCGAATGTTTCTGTGTGGATACTGTACACCAGGATCTTTTTTTGGTGAATCGTAATTTCCCCGATGGTAACGGCCCTTCGCTGCTTATTCATCCATTTGGTGTGGGGCAATATCAGTTTTTCGGGATGCCCGATCAGGCCTGTCGATAAGATGGCGTTGCCAATATTTTTTTTATCTGCCTTGTCATAACATATAGGAATATAGAGGTAGCTCAAATTCAATTCCTTCGCAATCCTCTCCACGCCTGTTTCATCCATTTCCTGTAACAGGAAAACGTCAATACTCCTCGTCTTCTCAAATTGTTTTAATTCGGCAATAGCCAGCTCTATTTTTCTTGCCTTCTTGATGTTAAAGGTCACGACGTTCAGCGAATCAATTTGCCGGATGGTTGGGAGGCTGTCTTTGCTTGAATAAAAAAAAGGGTCATTGGCCTTTCCTAAGAACTGGAGCTTGCTGCACGATAATGAACAGGTCACAAAAAAGAATAAAAGCCATCTAAATGCAAGTCGTTTACACATGTTCAGGTGGAAAAATACAGGTATTCTGATTTTCCACCTACGGACGGGATAATATTAACCTTTTTGATTAGCGAGTAGTTAAAATAAATTTTTCTAACTAAATATTTAGTCTTAATTTAGACTAATAAATTAGTTAGGATGAAAAAACTTACACAGGCAGAAGAACAAATCATGCACGCTTTATGGGCATTGGAGAATGGTGGGTTTTTGAAAGATATCATTGAGAACCTCCCGGAACCCAGAACACATCACAATACAGTTGCTACCCTTTTAAAAATTCTGGTTGAAAAACAATTCGTGGGTATCCAGAATCCTAACAGAAATAATTTTTATATCCCGCTGATCTCTAAGGAGGATTACACCGAACAAAGAATTGCCGGTTTAACTGAAAGTTTTTTTGCGGGATCATATTCCAGTGTGATCTCATTCCTGGTAGACAAAAAACAGATTTCGATCAAAGAATTGGAACTTTTGCTTAAACAATTAAAAAACAGATCCCATGAATAGCCAGATCATTTTCATGTATGTTTTAAAAACCATTTTGGTTGCCGGCATCTTTCTAAGTTACTATTGGCTTGCGCTTAGAAATAAGAAGTTCCATTACTATAACCGGTTTTATTTGCTGTTTAGCTTGGCATTGAGTGTTACCATTCCATTACTGAATTTTAAATGGATCACTGTAGACAAACCGATCAGCTTTGGAACGGGAGAGGTTTTGAATTACATAATTAACCCAGGCGGAACATCATCTGCACCGACCTGGAGTTGGATGGACTGGGCGCTCGTTGCAGGTGTTTTTCCTGCTGCCGGATTCCTGCTTGTTCTGGTTATTAATATCACTAAGATCTACCGGCTAAAGAGAAGCTCGGTTGTTACCAAAATGGGAGAGATTGATTTTATTGATACCGAAGAAGACAATGCTCCCTTCTCCTATCTAAAGAATTTATTCTGGAAGCGATCCATTTCATTAGAACAGGAAGAGGGTAAAAAAATATTCAAACATGAGCTAACACATATTCAGCAGAAACACACATGGGACCGTTTGTTCTGTCAACTCTTGTGTTCCATATTGTGGGTAAACCCTTTTTGCTGGATCATTCAAAAAGAGTTGCTTACCATCCACGAATTTATTGCCGACGAAGAAGCTATTGGCAATTCAGATACCGAAAGTTTTGCAAGAATGTTATTGCAAACGCATTACGGAGATCATTTTTTACAACAAACCCAATCATTTTTTTATTCATCAATTAAAAGGAGGCTGTTTATGTTAACCACATCAAAGAACACCCGGTATAGTTATCTGCGAAGGTTGATCGCATTGCCCTTACTGGTGTTAACCATGGCTATCTTTTCTTTCAAGGTAATTGCCAAAGAAGAGAATACAATTACCAGCAACACTGCATTATCATTTGCAAAAGATGAAAGCCCGTCAAAACCTGAGACAGTTTCGGTCAGCAAAAAAACCGGTGCCATCAGAAAGCAGAAAACACAAAAGGCACCACCTGTAGTCAGCAAAGAAAAGGTTTCCATACCAGTACAGGAGCCGGCAAGGTTTCCTGGCGGGCCGAATGCATGGGCGCAGTTTCTGAGCCGTGTAGCTAACCCGGATATCATAAAGAAAAAAGGAGGACCTCCAGGCAAGTATACTGTTCAGTTAAGTTTTATAGTAAATAAAGAAGGAGCGATCAGTGATGTAGAGGCATTAACTGATCCGGGCTATGGTTCAAAAGAAGATGCTGTAAGAGTTCTTTCATCCGGCCCCAACTGGATACCGGCAACACAGAATGGAAAAAAAGTGATCTACCGGAATAAGCAATCGATTACATACCTGGTTTCAGAAAAATAAACAATAACGCTTTAATTTTCTTTATTTATCTACTCCCGCATTTTTATGCGGGGGATAGTTTATACAACAATAGAGGAAGCCGGCCAGGAGCCCATACCAAAATTTAAACACATTCTTTTATGAGACGAAAATCCTGCCATATTCTTCTCCTGCTCACCGGATGGTTGTACATACCCACGGCCGCGTTATGTAAGGATCCAATAAAAAATGCGGTTGAAATATCAAATAAGCTTACAGATACTTCAACTTTAAGAACTTTACCCCCTGTTAGTTTGTTTCTTGATAAATCGTTCCTGTCAAAGAAAGATGATAATGTTGGCTTTATCTATCATGATTCGGTAGCATTTGGTCATCCTGTTTCATTGACTAAAGAAAAAACCTCGATATATATTAATGCACCAATATTAATTCAGTTAGGAAAAAACCAGGCACTTTATTTAATCTATCCTGGCGAACAGATACAAATGAAAGCCGATGAAAACAATTCCTTCGTTTTATCGATAGAAGGGAACTATCAACGAACAAACGAGTTGAATTTTTTCAGGCAACTAACAAAAAAGACCGGGAGTATCTTCCCTTATAATCCGTTTTTCGACACTATTTCGTATCACAAAAAAGTTGAAAGCTTACTTCAACTGGAAGCTGTTGGGAAAGTGATCAACAACCTAATGACGAGCCGGTTAAAATTTTTAGATTCTTTTTCTACTGCTGTTAAAGTAAGCGGGGGATTCCGTGAGATCGCCAAAAACTCCATTACTGTAGCAGCGTTGCAGGATTCATTGGTTTTGTATTATCAAAACAAAGAAATGCTTAAACAGCTAAATGTGTTTGATAGTACATTGTATGAGAAGAAGAGAAGTGTAATGAATATTCCTTTTTACGCATTATTTTATTTCCTGAGAACTTATGACATGTTCAGAAA
>JAOQAL010000578.1 GCA_025963615.1 Chitinophagaceae bacterium
ATACCTTTTTGACGATAGGCAGTTAAGGCCGCCGCATCACCTTCCGCCGGGGGAGTCGGCACCATTAACTTGTTTACTTCAATTCCAAATCCAATCTTATTGCTTTCATCCATCACTTTGGTGTACATCGTACCGAGGGAAAGATTCGCAGGAATAAAATCTTTCTGATCTGCATTATTGGTATATGCTATTTTGGAACCGAGATTACTTAATGACAAACCGGTTGTTAAACCCTGCCCGGCTTCACTCACATTGTTGTAATAAACACTCAGGTCAGCTGCAAAAGCAGTACCTGCTTTATAGCTGGTATTTCCGACTGCAGCACCACCAGCCAGGTTGGAATAAATATATTTTGCACCGATACCAATGCCTAATTTTTCGGATAATTTCCGGGAATAGCCTAAATCAAATCCAAATTCACGGGGACGGTATGTATTTAAATCATTGCCGAGGTTATCAGTAAACTGGATGTTACCAAGGCTGAAATACCTGAATGAAGCAGTAATGGCCTGTAAGGCATCAAATTTATAATAGCCTGCGAGCGAAGCAAGGTACACGTCATTTAAACCAAGATCTTTGAGCCAGGGAGTATAGGTAACCCCGATACCGCCCTTTGACTGGTTGAAAACAGCTTTAGCAATATTAAAATAAGAAGAATTGGCATCCGGTGCAGTAGCTACACCCATATCGCCCATACCACCAGACCTTGCATCGGGTGAAATACGCAAAAAGGGCACCGCCGTAGTTACCACGTTTAGTTTATCAGCCTGCTGGGCCCGGACATTGGTTGCAAAACAAAAAAAGGTCAGGAATCCGGCAGTTAGTCTGAAAGCAGTTGATCTCATTAGTAATCGTTTAATATAAAATAGAAAAAAAGCTAGTTGTTTGTGTATTTGGTTAAAATAAAAATTCCTGGCCCGGTCTTCAGTTCAGAATATTCACATTTCCAGAAAAACCCGTAAATGCACGACCAATTTATAATTGATAACGCCTTCTGTTGCACTCCATTTGAACGGTTGCGGAGCAGTTTTATTGTTAGTGCCAGCGCTTTAATTCGGAAATAAATATATCGCAATGTCCTGTTTTTTAAACCGCAAAGTGCCGCCCATCCTGCTGTTCGGTTCAATGAATGGAATTTTTTTCTTCCCACCTGACTGCTAAACTATATACATGGTAAAATAACGAAACAGGGCGAGTATTTACCCTTACCGGCCTTTATTGAATATAACTATATTCGCAAACGGTCTGGGTATGGATAATTCACACATAACTGATACAATATTTTAACGCTGGTAACCGTTAAATTGATTCCATAACCCAGGTACAAGCAAATAAATTTATGAAAGTGAAAAACTTATTAATTCTCTTATCCTGCACCGTTTTAATGGCATCCTGTAAAAACGGAGGTCTTTTTAGCAAAAAGAACAAAGCGGGCAAATCTGACGTTACCGGCTGGAACTACAATGATAAAAACATGGGTGGTTACCAGGTAGCTAAATCAAAAGAACAGGGAAGCGGGCCCGGTCTTGTCTTTGTCCAGGGTGGTACCTTCACCATGGGGCAAACAGAAGAAGACGTAATGGGCGATTTCAACAATATTCCCCGCCGTGTCACGGTTCCGTCATTCTATATCGACCGTACAGAAGTAGCCAATGTTCACTACCGTGAATATATATACTGGCTTAACAGGATTTTTGATCCTTCTTCTGATCCCAACAACCAGAAAATTATTGATGGCGCTCTTCCTGATACCCTCGTATGGCGTAGTGAATTAAGTTATAATGAACCGTTGGTGGAATATTATTTCCGTCACCCGGGTTTTAACGACTACCCTGTAGTAGGTGTTAGCTGGAAACAAGCCAGTGATTTCTGTTTATGGAGAGGAGATCGGGTTAATGAAGGTATATTATTACAAAAAGGGTATGTCGGTAAACAATCTCTCAAATCAGAACAACAGGAAAATAATTTTACCACAAAATCGTATTTGTTAGGCTTGTACCAGGCTCAGCCAGGTAAAACAGCTACTTCAAAAAAGAACCCTCTAAAAACTGCGACAGGGGCACCCCGCACAACGGTAAGTTTTGAGGATGGAATTATATTGCCAGGTTACCGTTTACCTTTTGAAGCGGAGTGGGAATATGCTGCGTATGGTTATATTAACCAAAACCCGCACCCCAGTACGAAAGAAGGCAAACGTGGAGAAGAATTAATTTCAAATAAACAGGTATATCCCTGGTCACAAAATGTAAACGGTCTTCGTGATACCCGTCACGGAAGCTGGCAGGGTCAGTTCCTTGCAAACTTTAAACGTGGCGCAGGTGATAATGCCGGTGTTTCCGGCGGTTTAAATGACCGTGCTGTGTATACAGCTCCTGTCAATTCATTCTATCCGAATGGTTTTGGTGTTTACAATATGGCAGGCAATGTAAGCGAATGGGTCATGGACGTTTACCGTCCGCTGACTGGTCTGGACCAGGATGATGTAGCTCCTTTCCGTGGTAATAAATTCACGAAATTATATAAGAATCAAAATGGTGAAGCTGAAATTGACAGCATCGGTAAAGTGAAAATGGTAGATGTCACCGATGAAGAAAGCAAAAGCCGTCGTAACTATCAACGGGGTAATGTAATTAATTTCCTGGATGGCGATACGCTTTCGGGAGCCAGTTATGGTTATGGCAGCACGACCTTGATCAGCGATCATTCAAGAGTATATAAAGGTGGCAGTTGGAATGATATGGCTTATTGGTTAAGCCCTGGCACCCGCCGCTATATGGAAGAAGATCAAGCCAGCAGTACAGTCGGTTTCCGTTGCGCGATGGACCGTATGGGTAGCCCTGAAGGTAACAAACGCAAAACAGGTAACTGGTGGAAAACAAGAAGACAAAAAAGATAACCTGATTGATTTTATAAAAAGCCTCCCATTAAAACCGGGAGGCTTTTATATTTATCGCCTGTTTCCGGTCCGCGTTTATAAATAATCGTGATAAAATTATGCTACGGGCTGTAACATCATGGTTCGGCTACCTTAGCACCCTCCGCACTGCTGTTTGCTTTCAGTATCCAAATTTCAAATGGTTGATGACCTTAAAGCCTGTTTTCCCACGGCACTATTTTATAGCTCAGTTCATCCTCTTACTTTTGCCATATGACAACCGAATCTCTTTACGAAATCTACAAACAATATCCATCCGTACAAACGGATACCCGCAAACTAAAAAAGGGAGATCTGTTTTTTGCATTGAAAGGCGATAATTTCAACGGCAATGGTTTTGCAGCCAAAGCACTGGAAGCTGGAGCAGCCTATGCCGTCATTGATGAAAAAGAATTTGAAATTCCGGGGAGAACTATTTTAACAGACAATGTCCTGACATCGCTTCAGCAACTGGCAAAATATCACCGGGAACAATTCAATGATTTGCCCGGAGGCCGGCAGGTGCCTTTTATCGCCATCACCGGCAGCAATGGAAAAACTACAACCAAGGAATTAATTCATGCCGTCCTTTCTTCCACTTTTAAAACGTATACAACCGAAGGCAATCTGAATAATCATATTGGTATCCCATTAACAATTTTAAAAATTAAAAGTGATGCGGAATTTGCTGTAATAGAAATGGGCGCGAATCATCAAAAAGAAATAGAAAATTATTGTAAATATGCTTTGCCGACTCATGGTCTTATCACCAATATCGGGAAAGCACACCTGGAAGGTTTTGGAGGGCCGGAAGGTGTAAAAAAAGGGAAGGGCGAACTTTTTGATTTCCTGCGCATCCATAACGGAACAGCATTCGTAATGTGGGATTATGATGACCTGCAGGAATTAAGCAAAGACATTCCGGTTGTAATAAAGTATGGAACCCATGATGCTGAAACAACGGGCACCCTGGTAAAAAGCGAACCTTTTTCCGAAGTGAAAATAGCAGGCTTTAAGGAAGGCAATATAAAAACGAATCTCGTAGGAGACTATAATCTACCCAACCTGCTGGCTGCTGTAGCGGTGGGAAAATTTTTCCGTGTTACTGAAGAAAATATAAAATATGCATTAGAAAATTATACCCCTTCCAATAGCCGGTCACAGTTAATTGAAAAGGAAACGAATAAAATTATCCTGGATGCATATAATGCCAATCCCAGCAGCATGAAACTGGCTATTGAAAATTTTGCAAAACTCAATGCAGACACTAAAATATT
>JAOQAL010000585.1 GCA_025963615.1 Chitinophagaceae bacterium
AATTTAACAGACCAATCGCCACCCTCTTTAATATCCTTTGCTATATTTTTTAATTTTTCTGTGATCTGCCTTCGGGCAGGATGATCTTTATTTTCAGAAAAATCCGTCTTGTAACGGATACCCGCCCTGGTAATTTTTTCAGCAATCATATTATCTACAAAACCGGGGATGAGGAAAAAACTTTCTTCTTTTACTTTTTGTTTTACCAGTTCCCGGTTTTCATCGAGGAAATCCCGGAGGTGAAATGCTATCGTGGTAAACCAATCCTGGTGCATGTTTTCGTTAATTATTTTTTCCAGGCTTTCCGCTACCAGTTTATTTAGCGGTATCTTATCAATCAATCCTGCCGCCTGTTTTTGAATGATGCGGGTAATATTATCGTCATTTAACTTTGCCAGTCCCTCTTTAACAATGCGCAGGATTTCCTGCATCAATTTGTTTCTGTTCTTATCATGAAGCAGCCAGTTACCGAAACGGGACGCTATCTTCAGTTTTTCCAAACGTGGTTTGATAGCCGTAGTTGTTAGAAAATTATTAATTACAAAATCCCCAAGATTATTACCGATTCTTTTTTTTCCGGATTCTATGAGATTTGTATGCGGAATTGGCAAGCCAAGCGGATGCCTGAATAAAGCGGTTACCGCGAACCAATCTGCCAGGGCACCCACCATGGCGGCTTCTGCAAATGCTTTGACATAGCCTGCCCATAGCTGACCAGTGAAAATTACTTCACATATTACATACACAATGGCCATCAGGAACAATAATAACGTGGCAAACCATTTAAACTTCTTAAGCTGAGCTTGTTTATCCATACCGCAAAGTTTACATTAACTGGCAAATAGTCCTCAAAAATTGTCGAAGTAATTTAATTTTGAGCAGTGAGTGAAAAAGAAAAACTAAGATTGGACAAATATCTCTGGTCTATCCGCCTTTTTAAAACAAGGAGCATGGCCGCTATAGCCTGCGATTCGGGTAAAGTAAAGTTCGATGGGCTACAGGCTAAACCGTCTAAGCATGTAAATGTGGGTGACGAATATGAGGTAAAAACGGAAGCAAAACGCTGGAAAATAAAAGTGACCGGTCTTTTGCACCACCGGCAGGCGCATACAGAAGCTATAAAATATTATACTGACATCACGCCACCTGAAGAAATAGAAAGACTACAATACCAGGCAGCCAGTTTTCATACAGGCAAACGCCCTAGTAAAATTGGGCGGCCAACCAAAAAAGAAAGGCGGGATCTTGATGAATTTATGGAATAACAGAACCATAGTAAGATTTCTGTTTTCCCAGGCAAAAAACAAGATCAGCACTAAACCGGTACATTAATGAACAACACCAGGAAAAATAAACCAAGATTCTTCTTCTATCTTTGCCCCATGCGTATTGACATCCTATCTGTTTTGCCAGAATTACTCGAAAGCCCTTTTCAGCATAGCATTATGAAAAGAGCGCAGGACAAAGGTTTACTCACTATACAGGTACACCAACTCCGCAAATGGGCGGTAAACGAATATGGACAGGTAGATGATTACCAATATGGAGGTGGTGCCGGCATGGTAATGATGTGCGAGCCACTGGCCAAAGCCATTGAAGAGCTATCTTCAGAAAGAAAATACGACGAAATAATTTTTCTGACGCCCGATGGAGAAACGTTGAACCAGCAGATTGCCAATACTTTTTCGTTAAAGGAAAATCTACTGCTTATCTGTGGTCATTACAAAGGAATCGACGATCGGATACGGCAACATTTTGTTACGAAAGAAATTTCAATTGGCGACTACGTACTGAGCGGCGGCGAATTGGCGGCGGCTGTACTGGTAGATGCCATTGGCCGACTGTTACCCGGCGTGCTGAATGATGAAACGTCCGCCCTGTTCGATTCCTTCCAGGATCATTTACTGGCGCCCCCGGTGTTTACCAGGCCCGAAGACTTCAGAGGATGGAAAGTGCCAAAAATATTAATGAGCGGCGACCATAAAAAAATTGAAGAATGGCGGCTTGATCAATCTTTGAAACGTACACAAAAAAGAAGACCGGATATTCTGAAGGAAGAGTAAAAGCCAGGAAACGTTCACATTTTCCGGATGGGATGTCAATCACCGCGATTTACGATTCACTCATCAATTTTACATCGCTGATGACACCGGTAGTAACAGGTTCAGGCTGTATGTTTTCTTTTATAAAGTACATATCGATCTCCCCTACATTTTTGGCGTAAATTTTCCCCCGGTAATAGCATTCAAATTCATGCTTTACCAGTTCATAGGTAGCCATCGAGATATTAATCTGTCCGGGCTCTCCATTGCTTTCCATTCTGCTCGCGATGTTCACGGTAGTACCCCAGATATCATAAGCATATTTCTTTTTCCCAACTACCCCTGCTACCACCGGTCCGGTGTGAACACCTACCCGTAGTTCCCACATCTCCAGGCCACTCATCGTCCTTTTTTCATTTTTCTGTTTCATGAATTGCACAATCTCCAAACCGGCTTTTACAATATTAACCGGGTGCGTGGTATTGGAAACGGGAATTCCTCCGGCACACATATAGGCGTCCCCGATCGTTTTTATTTTTTCCAGGCCGTTGCGGTCAATAATTTCATCAAAAGCAACAAAACATTCGCTCAACTCGGCTACCACTTCCTGCGGTGAAAGCGAATCGGCAATCTTTGTAAAACCTTTAAAATCGGTGAACAATACAGAAACACTTTCATAAAAACGGGGCGTGGCTTCCCCTTTCTGCTGTAATTCTTTTGACACTTCAGCCGGAAGAATATTCAGTAACAAACCTTCAATCTGGGCTTTCTGCGTATCGAGTATTTTATTAACCTTTATTTTATTGCGATAGTTCCGGTATAGAATAAGCGCGATCACCAGGATCAGGCTAAAGCCGATTATAAAAGCATTACGGGCCAGTTTTTGTCTCGCAATACTGACTTCCTGCAGATCGATCAGGCCCTGCTTTTTTTGTATTTCAAAGTTGAATTCATAGCTTGACAATTTCAGATCTCCCTCTTTATTGTAGATGCTATCTTTTATGTCAACCAGAAGATTTTGATATTTATAAGCATTCTTATAATCAGAAAGCCTTGAATAGGTAAATGACAGGCTATTGTAGATGTCTTTAAGATCGTAAGATGATTTAATATCTTTTGCAAGATGCTCCGCCTTTGAATAAGATTCCAATGCTTTTTCGTAATTGCCAATACTATCGTACGTATTTGCGAGACCTTGCAATGATTGCGCCATATACAATATTGAATTCATTGCGACCGCAGAATCATAAGCCTGCTGATGATACTCAAGAGCAGTAGTATAATCTTTCTTTTGATCATATACTTTACCGATATTATTGAGTGCGTAAGAAATATCAGCAGTGGATTGATAGGCCTGCTGTTGCTTTTTAAAATAATATAAAGCTGAATCACTGTTTTTCCTTTGCAGGTATATCTCGCCGATATTTCCTAAGGTTGCTCCTATCAGGTCATTATCTCCCAGTTGCCGGCTCACGGGAAGAGCCCGTAAATAATATTCCAACGCCTTATTATAAGTAGCCATCTTATGCTGGTATACACTTCCTATATTATTAAGGGCTGTCGTGATCCGTAAAACATCCCCAGTCTCCTCTGCATTTTTCAGGGAGTTGAAAAAAAACTCCAGCGCTTTGGAATCGAGACCCTGTTCTTTATAGATAACTCCTATATTGTTCTGGATGTTTGAAATGCCGACCTTATTGTTCATTTTTTTAAATACCTGCAGCGAGTGGTTGTAGTTATCCATCGCTTCGATATACATGCTTTGCTGGTAATAAGCAAGGCCGGTGTATTTATAAGAACGGGCAAGGCCATCCTCATAATTCAATTGGGATGATAATTCTTTGGCCTGTAAAGTGTATGGTATCGCTAACTGAGGATCGGTATTACGGTATATGGCGCCAATTTGAAGTAACAGGTTCACTTTTACTGTATCGTTCCTGGAAGCCGCCAGCATGGCCTTAAGACTGTCAACAGAAACCGATTGACCTGCACACCAAATACAGCACAATAAAAACGGGCATAAAAAAATAAATCTTGACCTCATAAGCTGCACGCTTTAACATGGAATACGGTGATCGCGCTTTGTAAAAATAAAATTAATTTACGTCCAAACTGTTTTTATTCTATTTATAGTTTAATAATTACTGTCGTTTTATTTTCATTTTTTATTCTCACCTGCAGGATATACACCCCGGAAATCAAATTGCTGAGGTCCAGCGTAGCACTGTTGGCAGATATTTTACTGAATTGTTTGATATGCTGCAGTCTTCCCGCCAAATCATACAGGACAACGTCCTTCTCCTGTATATTAATATCGCTGAAACTTATAGTAACCTTGTCGGTAACCGGGTTGGGATAGGTTCCAAACCTGGTCACCACAGGCAATACCCGGGCTAACGTGTCATTTCCGGCACTTCCGATCTGCCTTGCGCTGATAACGGTCGTTGTATAATGACTACTGCATTTCGACGAAGTCGAACTTGCATCTGATGAAGAAGATGTTTTCTGGTTACCGTTGTATGTTATTAATGTCCAGGTCAATTTCTTTCCGTCAAAATAGATGTCAAAATATCCGGTTCCCGGATTAAATAACTGTGGCTGCAGTCCAGTATATAGGCCTAAAGCGGCTATAAAATTTTCAGGACCCCGCGGAACATAGACCGCCGTATTATTGGGGTTATTGTAAGAGAAATGTGCTACATACTTAAATCCGTTTGAATTGTTTATTACAGTATCTATACACTCAAGTTTAGGCTTCACATTTTTAGCCCCAGATCCGGACGGATTGACGTACAGGCTACCATTTTGGTAAATAATGGAATAATTACCGGGTGTTTGCAATCCGAGATTCGAAGGGATAATAGAATATATTCCTGCCGAAGCAACATTTGCGGGATTGGTAGCGAACACCGGACCGGAAACAATTGTACTCTGGTCATTATTTATAAAGCCGGTATAGGTCGCTGTAAATACAGGTAGCGGATCGCCCTTAAAAATTACCTTATCGTCAGCTTTTACAGTTAACGAAGCAGGACTGACCGTTAAAGTGCCGTAGGTATACCCCAGGCTATAGCTTGCCGGTGATTTTAATTGAATAGAAGGCACAATCTTATACGTTCCTGCCGCTACATTTGAAGAGCTGACAACCTGGTTGGCACTGTTGAGCAATGAATACGTAGTGGCATTGCTGAAAATCTTCGCCGAATCATCTCCATACTGGTAACCGGTAATTACAGATGAAAATGCCGGAAGTGGGTCTCCATATTTTGAAGCCTTATTGTCAGCCTTGATGCTGAGAAGCGCCGGCGTAATGGTAAGATTCCCCAGTCCATAGGTTAATTTGAAGTTTTCTGAGAGAAATGCCCCGGGAATGATAAAATGCAATCCAGAAGTAATACCTGTTATCAGATTTATGGGTTTCAGTGGTGATAACCTGACACTGTCAGGATCGCTATATACATCAGCTGAATCAATAATTACAATTACATTGCTGTTACTGCTGTCACTAACGGTGGTGCTGTTGACTAAAGCAGTGCCATTTGCCACAGCCTTGCTATTAATCAGTGCTGTGTTGTTCGCTACAGCCTTACTATTAGCCACCGCTTTACTATTTACTAAAGTGGTAACAGCCGAATCCGATTGATAGTAGTAAATGGATACCGGTGATACTTCTTCCAGCCTCGTAATATCAATTACCGGAGTTCCATTGGCAACGGCCTTACTATTGGCAACGGCCTTGCTGTTGGCCACCGCTTTGCTGCTGGTCAATACCGCCATGCTGGTAATATCGGCACTGGTTAATATTCTACCGCCAATAACCAGTTTGTCATCAATAAACGCAAACGCGGTATCAATAATTCCAATGGTGTGCGCTGACCGCAACGCATTGAGGAAAGTAATTTTTTCAGCGTCGGCAATTTTGCTGTTATCATACGCGTAGTTGAAATGTATGCCGGCTATTTTCTCACCATATTGTAATGACGTGTCTCTTGGAGTGATTACGAGTGGCATTTGTGTAACGTTTAACACTCCGGCAACAGAATCATAATTGTATAATTCCAGCAAGCCCGCATCGATAGGATTAACCGGGTTGAAAACCGGCAGAGATGGTTTAATGATATAATTATTTACATTGCTTGTGCTTGTAGCAGTCGTACGATAATTAATAGTATCTAATCCGTATTTCTTTAAAGTATCCAATGAATTTGACAATAAAACACCATTGATTGTAATGGTAGAAGTAAACGCGGGCAATTTTTCTCCATATTTTTTAGTCTTATTATCTGCTGTAATTATTATGTTCCTTTTCACCACATCATAAAACGTAATTGAATTGGAAATACCTCCATCGGATCCGGCCGGTGTTATGGATGGTGTGAAGGCCTGAATGGATGGATTTCCTGTGAAAACAGGGATACTGGCTGTCAACGTACTGTCATTAACAAAGGTAGTCGGAATAGGCTCGCCCCGGAACCATACTTCGGTCGTGCTACTGAGATAATTACCTTTTACAGTTACTGTAAAAGGTTCTGTACCGGGTGTAATTCCGGTTGGAACCACCAGTCGTATCAGGGAGGAAGTAGCAGCAGCAAAACTTTGTATAGCTGCCGCTGCTCTTATAAATCCATAACCACTTGTGAAATCAAAGCCGGGGATATTCATATCCAGGGCCGTAGTTTGCAATAAACTTTTCAACTCTGCCGTAGTGAAATTCTGATTATTATAATATCTTTTCCGTGCCTGTTTCAGCAGAGCGGTAACTGCTGCAGCATGTGGGGCTGCGGCAGAAGTTCCAAAGAAATTGGGCAAGCCATCTCCTTCCAAATCCAGTGATCCGAAATTTACAGATGTATTTATACCATCCGGCGCGGTAAAATCGGGTTTATTCCGGGTAGCACCATTGATCGGAGTGCCACCATAAGAAGAAAAACTTTCTATTACCGGCGTGGTAACTCCATAAGCAGGCGTATTAATATAACGTACAGCCCCGATCGTAAAAGCGCCATCCGCGTTAGCCTGGCCAACAATAGTTGATGTGCCGCTATTGTATTCATTGATTGTTGCATCGCCACGGAAAATAATATATTTTAAATTTACATTACCAGTGCCTGCAGCTCTCACAATTAAAATATTGGTTTGTGTATTGGCCGTCACAGTAAAGGGCAAGATCTCAAGAGGATCACCTCCAATGTTATTTCGGTTAAAGCCGAAAAGGGCAGCGCCATTATTATCTGTAAGATAAATATCCAGGTCATTGACTGTACCAGTCTGAGTTTGTCCAAGTGAATAAATAGCATCCTGCCATTGCAGGACAATGGTATATACTCCCGGCTTTAATGAAATGTTCTGGAAGATATCGCCGCCACCAAAATTGTGCGCACTACCCGTAATACCTGCAGGCGCTGCAACCGGATTGAAATTACTTTGGTATGACTTGTTGGCAAAATTGCCTGCTGAAGTAAAGTAAGACACTCCCTGGCCACTTACTTCATTTACTGCCTGCGTTACCACACCATCCTGCAAGAAAGGCTCCGTAATAAAAGTAACATCGTCAACCATTACATCGCAGTTTTGCTGTTTTAATTGCCTTATTCCCTGCGCCAGGTCACCCGGACTTATAAAACCGGTCCTGAATGCCAGTTTTGCTTTGGGCGCTATATCATGAATTACCTGCAGCATGGCTCTACCTTCATCCACCGTCCGGCCAAAAGGATATTCCTGTAAAACCTGGACCGGTGTTGAATTAACAGGATTGCCAGCACCTGGCAAATCGCCATTGTCAACATCTGTTTGTGCAGGATTACCCGGTATTGTATTGTATCCATCCGATAATACGCCCACTTTGATACTATCGCCATTTAAATTATACCCATTGCGTAAGAAATCTGAACGTAAAGCTTTGTCGCCTTGTGTCATCGCGATACCGGCATTGCTGACAGCCGGAAACAGCGGGCGGCAATAATCAATCAAGGAAGGCAGGCTATCCAATTTCTTAAGATTCGCAATGGGGTACTTGCCGGAAATGATCAGACTGCCTGGGCCATTGTTGATGGTATCCGTAAGCCCATAACTTCCAGAAAGAAGCAGGCTTACTAGTGCGGAGCGCTGTCCCTGCAAAGAGATAACCTCAATCATTACACTACTGCCATTGATAATAAATACAGATTTGGCAGAATCCGCAACATGGCCAAAATTCAAATACAACGAATTCAATTCGGATCCAATAATAGAATTGACCTTGCCCGTTTGGGGTGGCGGATAAAAAGGTAATATGCAGGGTGTAAACGTTACCAGTGCGGTATCGGTAGCCGAACAGCCTCCCGAAGGGTCTGTGACTGTTAATACATAGGTGCCTCCGGCGGACACGGTGGGTGTCAGCGAATTGGGGTTGGCATCGATTTTACCGCCATTAAGTGCTGTCCAACTATATTGGGCACCTGCGGTCGAACTGGAGCCACTCAATTGTATGGTTGTTATAGAACAATCCAATTGTTTATCGGGACCTGC
>JAOQAL010000602.1 GCA_025963615.1 Chitinophagaceae bacterium
TTAATACCAGCTCCGCCGGCGGTAGATCCACCGGCTTCCAGTTTATCAATGGCATCTTTGATTTTTATTTTTTCGTTACCGCTTGTGGATGGAAGCACCAGGCCTGCTGCACCCGCATACACCACGATGGCTACATGATCCTTTTCACGAAGTTGTTCTGCCAGCATCTTCATAGAAGCCTGTACTAACGGAAGTTTCTGCGGGTCCTGCATAGAACCCGAAACATCAATCAGGAAAACGATATTGGATGAAGGCAGATTTTCCATGGATATTTTCTTTCCCTGTAAACCTACCAGCACCAGTTTATTATCTTTATTCCAGGGACAATCAGCGATTTCCGTATTGACAGAAAACGGGTATTCATTTTTCGGGTCGGGATAATCATAATGAAAATAATTGATCATCTCTTCTATTCTCACGGCACCGGCTGGTGGCAACTGTCCCTCATTCAAATAACGACGGACATTACTATACGATGCAGCATCTACATCAATAGAAAATGTGGATAGAGGATTGTCTGTTGTTTTTAAGAAACGGTTTTCCGTAATGTTATCATAGCTTTCGGTATTGAAATCTTCGCGTTTCTGATCATAATAACCATCTTTATTTATGGTCTTCATTCCCCTGACTCTTATTCTTTTTCCGGTAACGGTTGAGCCTTGACTTCTTATAATTATTCCCGATACTTTTCCTTGTAAGGCATCATATTTTTGGGTTGGATAAGGTGATGGTTGAAGAGCAATGTTCTGATTCGTTTCTCCATAGGCTACTACCACTACTTCCTCCAGGCGCTGGCGCATCGCTTTTAAAACAACATTTATGACTGTGCGTCCGTTGATTTTTTCTTTCTTCGTGTCAAATCCTACAAAAGAAAAAACAAGTACTTCTTTCCCGTCTGCAGCCTCCAGGCTCCATGTTCCATCCGCCGCAGATAAAGTGGCTTTTGAAGAGCCCGCTATTTTTACCGTAACGCCTGCGAGTGCATTACCTTGTTCATCCGAAATTTTTCCGTTTACCTTAAAAGCAGTAACCGGACTGAATGCGCATATAAATGCAAGCACGGGCAATGAAAATAGGATTATTCGTTTCATAAAAGTCTTTTCAGTTTAGATGCAGCAGTTTTAAGATTTACACAATGGGATTTAAAATTATTATTCGTTATTTTTAATCCGTGCCGTTTACAGGAAATAAAAATCACTCACTGCAGTCTGATAAAGACCTGGTGGATTTATATAAAAAATCAACCGGGCTGGAGGTTTTGGGTGAGCTTTACAAAAAGTATATGGATCTTGTATATGGTGTTTGCCTGAAGTATTTAAAAGACAGCGAATCAGCCAAAGATGCCGTGATGCAGATTTTCGAAGAGTTAGTAGTAAAACTGAAGAAACACGACGTTGAAAATTTTAAAAGCTGGCTTTACCAGGTTGCTAAAAACCATTGCCTGATGCAGTTGCGTTCGCCCAAAAATCTGAAGACCGTGGAAATCAATCCGGCGATTATGCAAAATGAAGAAAATGTGCATCTGAATGGTGTGTTGGAAAAGGAAGAGAATTTTAAAAAAATGGAACAGTGTTTGGAGACACTACCCGATGCGCAAAGAACTGTTATTCAACTATTTTATTTAGAAGGCCAATGCTATAATGAAATAGTTGAAAACACCGGTCATGAATGGAACCAGGTCCGGAGTTTTATACAGAATGGAAGAAGAAACCTTAAGTTATGTATGGAAAGTAAAGAAGCGGAAAGCAATAAATATGAGTTATGAATGATGAGTTACAAAATCCCGTGGTTAAGTAAATAATGAACGGACAAAAACATATCAATTATTCCGCTGCCGATATCGAACGCTATCATCAAGGCAGGATGACACCGAAGGAAATGCATGCCCTGGAAAGAGCAGCCATGGAAGATCCTTTTTTGGCTGATGCATTAGAAGGCTATGACACGGTACCGGTAAATCAAGCAGAAGACCTTTCATTACTTGAAAAAAAACTAGCCGAACGGATTAATAAAAAAGAGGAAGGAAGCATTGTTCCCCTGCAAAATTCAAATTTGTCCTGGATAAGAATTGCTGCCTTGTTAATTGTCATGGCCGGTGCCGGACTAATTGCATATCAATACGCCATAAAAGGGAAAACAACGGATGTAGCTAAAACTGAAAACAGTGATATTCCTAAAATCAAGCAGGCGCCGGCGGATACCCAGCCATCTGCACCAGTTGTGGCTGATAATAAAAAAGAAATTGACGGGCCGCAAAAGATAGACCAGCTTACTACCGGCAAAGTAACAGAGAAGACCAGAGGTCTTACTCCAGCTAAAGAGGGAAGGTTAACAGAAAAAAAAGATAGCATTGAAAACGGCGCAAGTGAAAAAATTATCGCTGTACCTGACCAGGCAGCTAGCGCCGCGCCAAAAGTTGAAGAAAAATCGAATATTTTACAACCCGAACCATTGAAAAAATCAAACACCCTGGCGTTGAAAAAGGTGAATGCAAAACGGGAAACAGAAGAGAATGCTGATGGAATAAAAGACACAGAGGATAAGAAAGAATTCAAATCAAGATCGTTGAATAAGGTTGCCCAGGTAGCCAGGAATAATTCTTCACCATATCATGCCGCCAACGTCTTTCGTGGCCAGGTGCTTGATTCGAACAACAACCCGGTTCCGTTTGCGAATGTCACCAACATACTGGATGAGGTAGGAACTTACACAGATGTAAAAGGAAATTTTGTCCTCCTGTCACCCGACTCGACACTGAATGTACAAGTCCGCTCGGTGGGTTTTGAAAATAGTATATCTCAATTAAGCAACACTATTTCCACTAATGCCGTGGTACTGCAGCAGGATACAAAAAATATTGCTCCCATCATTATCAGTAACCGTAAACTCAATACAGAACGCCGGCGACAGGACTCCATGATACTGGAAGAATCCGAACCCACAGACGGTTGGTATAATTATGATGTGTATCTAGCCAATAACGTCAAAATCCCCGATGAAATAAAAACCCAAAAAGCATTAAGCGGTGAGGTGGAACTTTCTTTTTCAATAAATAAATATGGCGAGCCGGTCAACATAAAAGTTGAGAAATCAGTTTGCGGGGAATGTGACGCCGAAGCCATCCGTCTCTTAAAGGATGGACCTAAATGGAAAAAGAAAAAGAAAAATGCCAGGGCCAAAGTCGCCGTTGCTTTTTAAGGAAGACGGCTGCGTTTCAGTTATTCCGTAGGTATCAGCGTTGTTTTATTTTCCCTTAACTTTGAACTTCAAAAAAAACTGCCATGTTGAAAAAAATGCTCTTAACCACATCGGTGATGTGCTTTGTGCTTATCGCTATTGCACAGCCAATTGAAACGCCTCAACCAAGTCCTACACAAACTATCAAACAGAATTTCGGTCTTTCTGCTATTACGCTAACGTATTCACGCCCGGGTGTGAAAGGAAGAAAAGTGTTTGGAGACCTTGTACCTTTTGGAAAAGTATGGAGAACCGGTGCCAACAATGCCACGACGATAGACTTCGGTGATGATGTAACTATTGGCGGAACAAAAATTCCCAAAGGCGAATATGGTCTCATCAGCATACCTGATAAAGACATATGGACCATCGTAATTACCAAGCAGCTTGATATCACCAACGCTTCTGCTTACAAACCCGAAAATGACCTGGCGAGAGTGACTGTGAAGCCTGTGGCTCTTAAAGATGCCGTTGAAACATTTACCATGCAATTTACCAATGTAAAATCCGGCAGTTGTGATTTGCAGGTGATGTGGGAAAATACAGCCATTGCAATACCCATTACTACCGATGTGGATGGAAAAGTAACAGCACAGATAAAGGATGTGATGAGCAAAGACAGTCATCCTTATTTCCAGGCTGCAGCCTATTACCTTGAAAACGGGAAAGACCTGAACCAGGCGTTGGCTTGGTTTGATAAAGCTATTGAACAACAACCGGATGCTTATTGGGTACATCTTCAAAGGGCTAATTGCCTTGCAAAACTTGGCAAGAAAGAAGAAGCAAAATCAGCTTCTCAAAAATCGAAAGAACTGGCCATCAAAGCAGGAAATGATGACTATGTAAAATTGAATGATAAATTACAAGCCCAATTAAAATAAAAGGCTGCATCTACTTTATAAAGCAAACAACCCGTTCGCCAATTGGCGAACGGGTTGTTTGCTTTATAAAGTAGATGCAGCCTTTTATTTTAATTGGGCTT
>JAOQAL010000626.1 GCA_025963615.1 Chitinophagaceae bacterium
CCAAACTAACCGGCATTCCATTTACGCGGCATTCTATGATTCCACCCACGGAATCTTTGGCATCAATGGCCCGTTGTAATCCTTTTTCCAAATCAGTTTCCCCACCGATTTCTGTAACAGCAGCTTCTATCTTTACCTGTGACATTATTTTTTTTGCAATAGCCCCTGCAGCCACCAACCCAGTTGTTAGCCTTGCACTGAAATGCCCGCCACCCCGGTAATCTTCATGGCCACCAAATTTCTGATGGGCTACCCAATCAGCGTGACCGGGCCGGGGAATGCTGCGCTGTTTCTGATAATCTTCGCTGCGCGTATTATTATTTTCAAAAAAAATAGTGATGGGGAAGCCCGTTGTTTTACCGTTGAACAACCCGCTTTTGAAAAAAGGATAATCGGCTTCCTGTCGGGGTGTGGTACCTTTTTGTTTACCCCCTTTTCTTCGTTCCAGGTCGGGAAGTAAATCCTCCGCGGTTAAAGACAAACCTGCCGGGCAACCATCGATAACAATTCCTACCGATTCGCCATGCGATTCGCCGAAGATGCTCACCCGAAAAAGGCGTCCAAAACTATTCATGAAATGTAAACTTATTGTTCAAAGATAACTTAGCTCCTAATGATTCAAGGTGTTCATAAAAATCGGGGTACGATTTTTTCACCGCCTGGGCTTCTTCAATGACCGTTTCACCTTCCGCCTTTAATGCAGCGACGGCGCAAGCCATAGCAATACGATGATCATGACGGGAATGTACCGTAGCGCCTTTCACTCCCTGACCACCGTGCACAATCATCAGATCATCCAGTAATTCAATCTTTACTCCCATTTTCCCAAATTCTGCCTGTAGCGTCAACCCCCTGTTACTTTCCTTATGCGCCAGCCTGCTTACCCCTTTTATTTTTGTTTCTCCTTTACAATAGGCAGCCAGAGCAACTAAAGGCGGAAATAAATCCGGGCAATCCGTCGCATCAAATTCAAACGCGTTCATGTCACCTGCGTGTAACTGAATGCCCTTCCCATCCATTGCAATGGAAGCATTGGCATTCATTAATGCGTCAATAATTTTTTTATCCGCCTGCGTCGAAAGTAAGTCCAATCCTCTCACTCTGATAGAACCTGCAATAACTCCGGCAACGAGCAAAAAAGCACCGCCGCTCCAATCGCCCTCAACGGTGTAAGTTCCCACCCCCTCTGAGGGTGTTATTTCAACAGCCTCTTTATGAAATATAAACTCCTCATAATTTTTATTTTCTGGCAATGGCAATCCGAATTGTCGCATCACATCCAACGTAAGATCTATGTAAGGTTTACTTTTTAAATTCCGAACCTTTATTGACACTGGCAGGTTTGAAGAGGATTTAGCTGGAGCCGCAGCAAAAGCCATCAACAATCCCGTTAAAAACTGGGAACTTAATGAGCCATCTATTTCGATACTGGTTGGTTGTAACGGGCCTTTTATTTTTAAAGGCAGTTTCCCGTTATTTGATTGAACTGACACTCCCAGTTTTGGCAATATCTCATCAAAGAAATCCATCGGTCTGGTCAATAAACTCCCTTCGCCATTGATTCTGATTTCCTTTTCACTCAAGGCTACCAAGGGCGTAAACATGCGGATACTTAAACCGCTTTCCCCACAATTAATTTCATCAACTACAGGTTTTACTCCATTGCTTTTAACGGTTAATTCTTCACCAGCTATCTCCCACTCCGCTCCCAGCCTTTTAATAATATCCAACGCCGCAATATCATCGTTGCTATGCCCTGGATTTTGCACCAGCCTGGTACCCTTCGACAACAAAGCTGCCGCACAGGCCCTTTGCATAGAACTTTTGGAAGCTGCCGCCAATATAGTTCCGGATAGTATTGATGGTTGTATTGTTACTTTCATAACGCTGACCCTCGAAAAGCGAAAAATTTTATAACCCGTTAAGTATAGATTCTAATTCTTTCATCGGAATAGGCTTTACGATGCCTTTCCCAATCTTTTCCAGCAATATGTAATTCATTTCAGCCCTTTCTCTCTTCTTATCCATCTTCAGCACGTCAAATACTTTTTGCTTGTCAAACTTTAGACAGGTAGGTAATCCATATTTCTCCAGCACATTCACTACTTTCTTAGCATCCTTAAATCCATTCAGTTGTTGTGACATGTTGGCGGCATAGGTCATGCCGATAGAAATAGCCTGGCCATGAGATAGATCATACTGGTTTTCCAACGCATGACCAAGTGTATGACCAAAGTTCAATAGCTTCCTGTCCCCTTTTTCGAATTCATCCCGTTGCACCAGTTTTGTTTTCAAAATAGCATTGCGCCGAATGAGTTCACCAACAGCTTTCTTTCCTGTGTGGTATTTTCTTAATGAACCTGATTCCAGTTCACGGAACATGGCGGCATCCTTTATACAGGCATGTTTGATAATTTCCGCAAACCCATTTTCCCATTCATTTTGCGGGAGTGTATTGAGAAAAATCAGGTCATGTAAAATAAATGAAGGTTGTCTTATAATCCCGACAATATTCTTGTAAACCCCCAGATCAATCCCATTCTTACCGCCAATAGAAGCGTCCACCATAGCAAGTAATGTAGTCGGTAAAAACCCAAACTTTATTCCGCGCATGTATACGGATGCCACATAACCCGTCATATCCGTTATCACACCGCCGCCCAGGCCGACCAAGGTCGTTTTCCGGTCAGCTTCCATAGCTATCAATTGCTCAATGACTGCATTGGCTGTTTCCTGTACCTTATATTCTTCGCCGGGTTTCAGGACAATGGTCTTCCAGTTTTTAAATCTTTTGCCATGTGCATTAGAGATATTTTCATCCGTGATAATAATAGAATTCTTCTGATCCACTATTTCTTTCAGATGAGAAATGCTCCCGGCGAGATAATAATCAACGGAACTGTTTGAAAATTTATAAGTGAGTTTCTTCATTTTAATTCAAGAGGCTGTCTCAAAAGTAATATTTCACGCAAAGGGCGCAAAGAAGCAAAGAACGCAAAGAGACGAACGGTGAATACCATTACCGAACGCCCTGGACAGAACAAAGCTCCATCCACAACTTTGCAGCCGGCAACTATAAATCACCAACTCCAAACTCTTACGAATTCATAACCTTATTCTGGTGATTGATACTTTCCATGTGCACCGCGTCAAAATACTTCGTGATGAATTCCTTGCTCAATCCCAATTTATCGCCTTTCAAAAAAGCCCGTTCCAGAATTGAATTCCAGCGGTTAGTCTGAAGAATGGTAATGTTATTATTTTTTTTGTATTCCCCAATTTTTTCAGCAATCTTCATCCGCTGACCGATGATTTGCATCAGTTCATCATCCAGGTGATTAATCTGCTGGCGGAGTTTTTCCAGCGCCGCATGATATTCTTCTGAATTGACATCTTCTTTACGCCAAATAATTGCATCAAGCATTTCGGCCAGGCGTTCAGGTGTTACCTGTTGTTTCGCATCGCTCCATGCATTATCAGGATCAACATGGCTTTCAATCATCAATCCGTCAAAGTCAAGATCAATGGCTTTCTGCGCCACTTCCAGCAATATATCCCGGCGGCCACAGATATGCGAAGGATCGTTGATGATCATCATCTCAGGATTGCGGCGTTTCATTTCAATAGCCAGGTGCCACATCGGCGCGTTGCGGTATTCGGTATTACCATAGGAAGAAAATCCGCGGTGAATCAAACCGATTTGTTTTACACCAGCTCTCGCTACCCGTTCCACTGCGCCGGACCATAATTCCAGATCCGGATTGATTGGATTCTTGATCAACACGGGTACATCTACTCCACGCAAGGCATCGGCTACTTCCTGAACACTGAATGGATTCACCGTTGTTCTGGCACCAATCCAAAGCACATCTACCTCAAAGGTCAATGCATCTTCGACCTGTTTGCCGGTAGCTACTTCAACCGTTGTTGGCAGGCCTGTTAATTTCTTCGCCTGTTGCAGCCAGGGCAATCCCTTGGCGCCAATGCCCTCAAACAAACCAGGTTTGGTCCTGGGTTTCCAGATGCCGGCCCGGAGCATATCTACTTTGCCGGTGTTGGCTAAGCGTTGGGCTGTCGCCAATAACTGTTCTTCTGTTTCGGCGCTGCAGGGGCCGGAAATTATCAGGGGTCGTTTGTTCCATTTTCCCTGAGTTACTTCTTTCATGGTTTGTGTTGCTGTTTGCATGTTGTAAAGTTACGGCTCATTTCCTAAAGGGAGTCAGGAGCCATTTTATGTTGTTAATATTTATGTTTCGAACCTGGTAATTCTTTTTATTTTTTTTTATTTTTTCGATTGTGATTTGTTCAACCCCCACCCCGGACGTTTCTATTTGATATTTTCCTTCGTTCGCCTTCCGCGTGAGGCGGGAAAGGCTCTCCGGGTAGAGGATGATTAGCTATAGCCGACGATGTTAAATATGATAAGAAAATTATTTTATTATCCTCCTGATCGTATTCGCATCTTCAATCAATTTCTTTAAATCTCCGAAATTCTCCTGCTCAATACTATCCCTGAATTTCAATAGCTGTTCAATATGCTCATTCAATACGTCCAGTACGTTCACTTTATTTTGCATAAATACAGGAACCCACATCGCAGGATTACTTTTTGCCAGCCTCACCGTACTTTCAAAACCCGCGGAGGCTAATTCGAAAATGGCTTTCTCTTCTCTTTCTTTTTCCAGCACCGTATTGGCGAGCGCGAAGGACGTGATATGTGATATATGACTTACATACGCCGCATGCAGATCATGTGCCTTTGCTTCCATCTCCAGTAAGTGCATGCCTATTTTTTTATACATCGCTTTGGTCCAGCCGAGTGCATCCGGATCACTTTCATTGGCATTGCAGATAATCACGGCTTTGTTTTCAAATGCTCCTTTCACGGCCGCCTGCGGACCGCTGTATTCTGTACCCCACATCGGGTGCGTAGCTACATATCTTCCTCTTTTCGGATGATCTTTGACCGCTTCAATGGATTGTGATTTTGTAGACCCCAGGTCAATCACAATCTGCTGATCAATTTTATCGAGTATCTGTGGTAATAACGTGACCACTGTATCAACCGGAATGGCTAATACCACCACATCCGACGCGGCAATCGCTTCATCCAGTGGCCATGTTTCATCTACGAGCTCCAGTTCCACTGCCTTGGCTGCATGGTCTTTATTGGCATCAACACCAATCAATTTTGATGAAATCTTCTTTTCATGCAGTTGAAGCGCCAGCGACCCACCAATGAGCCCCACGCCTACTATAGCTATTCTTTTTCTTTCCATAATATTTCTTTTCGGAATAAGTGATCGACTCTTAGCGCTTTATTCTTTTTATCGCTTCTTCGAATTTTTCCACCGCCCCACATAAGCTGATCCTGATATATTTCTGACCGGCGTCTCCGAATATACTGCCCGGAGTAATGAACACATTGGAATTATACAATGCCTCATCACTCAGCGCATAGCCATCTTTATATTTGGAAGGAATCTTCGCCCATACAAACAAGCCTACCTGCTGTTTTGAATATTTACAACCCAACAGGGTAAGTAATTCAAAAACCTTTTCCCGTCGCACTGTATAAATCGCATTGACAGCATCGTGCCAATCATTTCCCAGCGACAAGGCCCTGGCCGCAGCTAACTGTACCGGCAGAAACATACCGCTGTCCATATTACTTTTGAACCGCAGCACTTCATCAATTCTTCCTTTGGCACCGCATAACATACCCACTCTCCAACCAGCCATATTATGCGATTTACTTAATGAATTCAACTCTATAACACCCTCTTTGGCATCCGTTACACTCAATAAACTCATCGGCTCATCATTCAGAATAAAACTGTAAGGATTATCATGAATGATGAGAATATCATTTTCTTTACCAAAAGCCACTATGTTCCGAAACAATTCTTTTGACGGTAATTGCCCGGTTGGCATTTGCGGGTAATTGACAAACATCAGTTTCACTTTCTTCAGATTCTTTTTGGAAAGTTTGTTAAATTCAGGCTCGTAATTATTTTTCTCCTTTAATTTATATTCAACACATTTACCACCTGCCAGCTTTACCGCACTCCGGTAGGTCGGATAGCCAGGATTGGGTACCAGCACTTCATCTCCTTTGTTAAGATAGGTCATGCAGATATGCATGATACCTTCCTTACTTCCCATTAAGGGTAAAATTTCGGTATCCGGATTTAACTCCACCTGGTACCATTTCTTATACCAGTCACTTATTGCTTTTCTTAATAGCGGAGAGCCTTTATAATTCTGATACGCGTGCACGTTAGGTTTTGCACTTTCTTCCTGCAATGTTTTGATTACATCCGGGTGCGGTGGCAGATCGGGGCTGCCAATACCGAGATTTATTATATCTTTTCCCTGTTTATTTAACTCATCGATCTCCCGCAGCTTTTGCGAAAAATAATATTCTCCAATTCCTTCCAATCTTTTACTGGTCCGGCCTTTTTGCGCGTCCGGATATTCCAAGGTCACCAACGCGCCCATGGGGCTTGTTGAAGTTTCTTTTATTTTTTTTGAATCCTTCATTCTGTCTGATAATATTATTTTCTTTAAAATATTTTTAGCGTTAACCAGCGAGTGCCTACCCACCACTGCCCCCCATGGATTTGAAAGGCGCTACTTCCACACCCCTCTCTTATAAATTCCATAAATCTTCAAATGCTCTGTTTTCGGTTTAATGGTCTTCATTACATCGTTAAATTGCTGCAGGCTGTCAAATTCCATATCCGCATGAAAACTGTACTTAAAATCACTACCTGGAATCGGGAAACTCTGCAGTTTGCTGAGATTAATGCCGCCATCCGAAATGGCTGTCAATACTTTTGCAAGACTACCTTTTGAATGGTCAGTATGAAAATTAACTGATGCTTTATCGGCACCTTTTATTTCTGTAATGGTCTCTTCACATTTTAAAATCAGGAACCTTGTATAATTGTTTTTAAGTGTATGAATGTTCGGAGCGATCATATCCAGATCGTATAAATCAGCAGCCAGTTTGCTGGCGATGGCGGCAATATGCTTGCTCTTATGCTGGTGAACATGTTTTGCGCTTAAGGCGGTATCTTCGGTTTCTACCAATTTCCATTTATATTGATCCAGGAAATCATAACATTGCTGCAGCGCCATGGTATGTGAATGTACTTCACGGATATCTTCCAGTTTTACGCCGGGGTTTACCAATAAGTTTTGCTTTATGTGCAGGTATACTTCCCCGGCAATTTTTAGATTTGATTTTTGCAGCAGGTTATAATTGGGAAGGATGCTTCCGGCAATGGAATTTTCGATCGCCATGACTGCACCATCACTTTCGTTTTTATGCGCGGCGATCCTGACCACGTCACGAAAAGTAGGACAGGTAATAACTTCAACATTTTTACCAAAGAACAATTGGGCTACCATCTGGTGAAAACTACCTTCATAACCCTGTATCGCAATACGGCCACCCGCTGGTGCCGAAAGAGGCGGAACCACCAGCATGCGATCTTTGCTTTTCGACGCATCTTCCTGCTTTCGATCCATTTTTTTCCTGGTTGCTTTTTCTGCCATATTTTAATTCCTTTTCAATTTCTTGTTTTACGTTCCCGCTCCCTGTCCCGATGTCCTTCTGCAGCGGGGACTTAAAACAAGAATCCCGGCTTTAGGCCGGGATTCTTTATGTTGATGTTAGTTTACACTATTTAGCTTTCAACAAAAGCAATCCCGGCTTCTTACTAAAAAAGAAGTAGTAAAAATAGAAACCAAAATATGTCTTTGTTGTCATCATGAGTTGGCAAATATAAAGCTGAATTTGAAATAAAAAAATTATTATCTCCTGCTGCCACCACTTTCGGCGTCATTCATCCGGATTTTGCGGCCTTTGAAATTTTTACCATCCATCGCTTTAATCATTTTTTTACCTGCTAACGGTTCAATCTCAATCCAGCTATTCATTTCCTTCATATCAATGCGCCCCAGTACTTCTTTCTTTAAGTCACTCATATCAAGCACAAACTGGAGGAAACTTGCTTTATAAAAACCGTCTTTCGTTCCAAGATTTACGAACAATCGTTGGTAATTTCCATTGCCGCCAAAACTTCTGCCTTTGGTATCGCGATCCCGGTCCCTTGTAGCCGCAGGCCGTTCAGGTCTTTCGCCCCTGCGATCGCTGCCCCTTCTGTCATCCGTACGCATATTCAGGTCAGCGGCATTTTCATAGTACTTCAGAAAACGGTCGAATTCAAGGGCCGCGACTTTTTGCAAAATTTCTTCTTTTTCAATATGCCCAAATTTTTCTTTCAAAATCGGCAGATACGTTTCATAATCACCATGACTGATATCCGCCTGCAGCATCTTATCAATAAAGTGAAAGAATTGTTTACGGCAAACATCTTTGCCAGAAGGGATATCCATTTTATGAAGCCGGGTATTGACCAGCCTTTCGATCTGGCGTAACCGGTAGGTATCCTTGGGTGTGACAATTGAAATGGAAATACCACTTTTACCGGCACGACCGGTACGGCCACTCCGGTGCGTATATACCTCCATATCATCGGGAAGTTCAAAGTTGATTACATGGGTGATGCCGGCTACATCAATACCCCTGGCCGCGACATCCGTAGCTATTAAGAGTTGTAACTGCTTTTCCCGGAAATGGCCCATCACTTTATCACGCTGCTGCTGGGTCAGATCGCCATGCAACGCTTCAATATCATAACCTTCACGCACCAATTGTTCTGAAATATCCTGCGCATCCGCCTTGGTACGGGTAAAAATAATTCCATAAATACCCGGATTGAAATCAATGATACGCTTCAGCGTTTCATACCGGTTAACATGCTGAGTTACATAATAATGATGGTCAATATCCGCATTACCGGCATTGACCTTTCCGATGGTGATCTCAAAAGGCTGGTTCATGTAGCGCTTGCTGACCTGCTTTATTTCAGTCGGCATCGTGGCGCTGAATAACCAGATACTTTGCCGCTTGGGCGTATTTTTTAAAATGAATTCAATATCATCCTTAAAACCCATGTTCAGCATTTCATCTGCCTCATCCAGTATTACGTAATGAATATTATCCAGATTAATTGCTTTTCGTTCTATCAAATCAATTAAGCGGCCAGGTGTCGCAACAACGATATGGGTACCTCTTTTTAAATCCCGTATCTGTTGTGTAATGGATGTACCACCATATACGGCCGTAACCGCAACGAGTGTTGATTTCTTTTTGAAAGAATCCAGGTCTTTTGTAATCTGCATGCAGAGTTCCCGGGTGGGGCAAACGACCAATGCCTGTGGAAACCTGTCCGCCTTATTAATCAGTTGTAATAAGGGTAACCCGAAAGCCGCGGTTTTACCCGTTCCGGTTTGCGCCAAACCAATAAAATCCTTGGTGCCCTGTAATAAAACGGGAATGGCCTTTTCCTGTATCGCTGTGGGTTGCGTAAATCCTAATGCTGCAATAGATTGTAGTAGTCCTTCTTCAATTCCTAATGCCTCAAACGTAGTTGCTGTCTGTACCATGAAAGTAAATAATGTGTTTATTAAGCCGCAAAAGTAAATTTAATTAGCGAATTACCTTCATAGTTTGATTTTTTAGGTGTTAAAACAACAAATCACCGCCTCAGCGATGATTTGTTGAATAGTATCTGCTTTTTACCGCAATGTATTAGTTATTTACCAATGCCAAAGATCCCTGGCTGTACCGCTGGCCCGTATCGGGATATTTGTTCAGCAGGTTCTGTATGGCAGCCAAGTCTGAATCTGATAAAGAAATATCTATCGCACCTGCATTTTCTTCCAGGTATTTTCTTTTTTTGGTGCCGGGAATAGGAATGACATCATCGCCTTGTGCCAGTACCCAGGCCAGGGCGAGTTGTGCAGGAGTAGCTTTTTTATCTTTCGCAAGCGAAGCAAATTCAGTAACGAGCTTTGTATTGTTTTGTACATGCTGTTCTTCAAAGCGGGGCAGTGTGCGGCGGAAATCATCAGCCGCCAGTTGCGATACGTTATTCACTGTAGCGGTCACCAATCCTCTGGCCAATGGTGAATAAGGAACCAATGCAATTCCTAACTCCCGCACCGTATCTAAAATTTCACCCTCCACATCTCTTGACAACAGTGAATATTCGCTTTGCAAAGCTGCGATGGGATGAACCGCATGCGCCTTACGGATCGATTTGGCTGAAGCCTCGCTCAACCCAATGTAGCGGATCTTACCTGCCTTTACCAGGTCAGCCATGGCTCCTACGGTATCTTCAACAGGAACCGTTTTGTCAATACGATGCGCATAATACAAATCGATCGTGTCAATCTTCAACCGCTTTAGACTTTTTTCTACGGCTGTTTTAAGATAGGCCGGCGACCCGTCGACATAAGTACCAGGCAAACCGCTATGACCTGGCAATTCCTCTTTAAAACGGAACCCAAATTTTGTAGCGATAAAAATTTCAGCGCGATGTGGCACGAGCACTTTTGAAATTAATTCTTCATTATGCCCATTGCCATACATATCGGCCGTATCCCAAAAATTGATTCCCAGTTCCAGGGCTTTGTTTAAGGTAGCAATGGATTCATCATCATTGCGCGGACCATACGCAAAGCTCATTCCCATACAACCCAAACCGATTGCAGACAATTTTTCACCCGTGTTGCCAAGCTTTCTTTGTTTCATAAGAAATATTTTATGTTGAAATAATCCCGGTTTCACCCATCGAAACCGGCTACAAACATAAACAAACAATACAGTAAAATTGTTTAAAGAATCAATGAGCAAATGTAATCGAGGACTGGAAAGATTCTACTGCGAAAGCATTTTATTGATATTGGCTTTATAGTTTTCGCTAAGGGGCAGCTCGATTTTATCAATGCAGACAAGGTCGCGTTTGATAGCTGTTATTTTATCAGCGGAAATAATGTATGATTTATGAATACGCACAAAACGATGGGTGGCGAGTCTCTCTTCCATCGCTTTCATACTTGTTCTTGTAATCACAGGGCGGGATGAAGACGTGATAAATATTTTTACATAATCTTTCATTCCTTCGATATAAAGGATTTCTGATACAACGACTTTCACCAGGTTGTATTCCACATACACAAAAAAATAACCGGGGTCTTTTTCTTTTGTCGCTGGCTTTTGCTGCAGGTTGTAGAACTCATAAGCCTTGTTGCAGGCCTTTAAAAAACGTTCGAAAGAAACGGGCTTTAGTAAATAATCAACGGCATTCAGGTTAAACCCCTCCAGTGCATACCCTTTATACGCTGTCACAAAAATCACCATGGGGGGATTATTTAATGTTTGCAAAAATTGCAACCCGCTTAAACCCGGCATCTGAATATCCAAAAATATAAGATCAATAGGTTCTTTATGTAAAACCTCAGCCGCTTCCATGGCGTTCCTGCATCGCCCGGCGAGTTTCAGAAATGGCACTTTCTGAATATCATCTATGAGAAGATCCAGTATGAGTTTTTCATCATCTACCGCAATGCAATTCATCATGACAGGTCAAGCTTTAATTTCACTTCGAAAATTCCATTTTCCTTGTTTATTAAAAGATTGCTTTTCTCCGGATATACCAGGTTCAACCTTTCTTTCACATTTACAAGACCAATTCCCGAGTTCTTATCCTTGGAGGAATTCCGGGAACTAAAATTATTTCTTACACAAAATTGCAACTGTTTATCCTTTACTTCTAATTTAATAAAAATAAACGGGTCCTTTACCAGGCCAAGCCCGTGCTTAAAAGCATTCTCTGCAAAAGGTATGAGCAACAACGGCTCGATGAGGCGATCGGGTCCTTCATTATGTATTTCCAGTTTTACGTTGGCTTCATCCCCGAAACGCAATTGCTGTAACTCAATATAATTTTTAAGGTTCGCTATTTCACTGGTTACTGAAAATTTTTCCCCGTTCGTATCGTATAACATATACCTGAGTAATTCAGATAATTTGATCAACGACGGTTCCAGCAACTCCGATTTTTGTCTTGCCAGCGCGACCATATTGGTCATCATGTTGAACAGGAAATGAGGACTGACCTGTGACCGAAGAAATTTTAGCTCCGATGACAGCCGCTCCGCTTTCTTTGCTTTTTCGTTTTTATCAGCTTCAATCCTATTTGCCACCAGCCTGAAAATGAAACTGGCAACAAAAAAGGCAAATGGCGGGAAAAAAATGATCCGCTTGTTTTCGTCACTTACTTCAAAAAGAGGATCCTGCCATTTCAGGAAAAATATCTTTCCATAATAAGAAAGAGTCATCAAAATGTCGATAGCGATAATGTAAAGCCACCAGTTTCTTCGGTTTACCAGTCGGGGATATAAAAAAAATGCATTCAGGTAAAACAACCCGACATGATAGATATTGGTGATTAAAAAAAAATAACCGGGAAGGCCAGTACCATTCGGGATATCATGAAAGAGCAGCGTCAACGTGGTAAACAGCAACGCCCATACCAGAATATGGATCGCCGGTGTAAAATATTTTGAAGCTATGGGTCTGAAAAAAGGCATAATTTAAAGACAACGACTGAATCAGCATGATTATATCAAAGGCAAGTTACCTCCTGGTTCACAATAAACGGAAAATCAGTCGACATAAGCAGCCAATGAGTAGACAACCCTCAGGCAAATTGGCCGCGGTATGCCGTCGGGCTCATGTTAAAGTTCTTTTTATAGGCTGTTACAAAATGTTCCAGGCTGTTAAAACCGCACTCAAATGCCATATCCCCTACCGGCAGTTCCGTCGTTTCCAGTAAAATTTTTGCGTGGTTTAATCTTACAGCGCATAGGAACTGGTGAGGCGAAACATGCTGAATACTTTTAAAAATGCGGCTGAAGTGAAAAGCACTTACATGACAATGCTGCGCTAATTGTTGTAAAGAAATATTTTTTTGAAAATGGCTTAGCATATAATCCCTGGCCGACTCCACGGTAACCAGGTGAAACTTTTTCAAATTTTCCGCAATATTCCCAGGTTGTGAAAAATTACTCAACAGGCGGATCACTTTTTCCAGCAGTACCATGATCCGTTCATCCAGTTCCAGTGTGTCCGCATTACCGGCT
>JAOQAL010000642.1 GCA_025963615.1 Chitinophagaceae bacterium
CCATTGTTGACCAATACTTTCCTGTCGTTAACGCGATGGAAGAAGACCTGGAGAAACTAGAGCATAAGATTTTTAAAGAAAAGCCGAGCCGCGAAACCACTGAATACATTTATCACCTCAAACATGAATTGCTGGAAGTGAAAAGGGCGGTATTCCCGCTAGTCGAAATCTGTAACCGCCTGATGCGGTTTGATTTCCATTATATCGCTGAAGATACAAGGCCTTATTTCCGGGATATTTATGACCATACCATGCGGATTAACGAGATGGTTGATAACTCCCGTGAATTGCTGAACACAGCCATGGAAGCCAATTTCTCACTATTGTCTATTTCGCAAAGCGAAGTGTCTAAGAGATTTGCGGGCTGGGCAGCTATCATCGGAGTGCCGACTATGATCGCCGGCATTTACGGAATGAATTTTAATGACATGCCCGAATTGCATTGGCGGTATGGATACCCGGTAGTTATTACATTGACCATTGTATTATGCGCTGTCCTTTATTATCTTTTTAAACGATCGGGCTGGTTGTAATTGCAAAATTCATTTTCTGCACGGCCCGCCATTTAACAATGGCAGTCCTTACTTATCTTTTTTTTTGACGGGGACTGCCGCTGTCCTTTCTTCATTTTCTTTAATTCTTGTTTTGACAATTTTTTTAACAAGGGCTGCAGGAAGGGGTTGGTCGGGTGTAAACCGGATGGTAGTTCCCGAAGTCTTAAAATCCTGTAATTCTTTACTGAAAATCTTTATAACATTTTTACTTGCAGCAATGAATGAACAATGATTTTTAAATGCTGCAAAGTGAACCAGGGCGCCCCGGTATTTGTAGGTTGGAATCTGATAACTGATGAGCTCTTCTGCTTTTGGCGCAGCGGATTGGATGGTCAAACGAAGCTTTTCCAGCATCGTCCGCATGTCATCAGGAAGTGCCTGCAGGTATTCGTCAACAGTTTTAGCCCTTGTATCGTTGGCAGCATTTTTCATAATAAAGCAATTGAAGATTGAGCAAAATTTAATTTTTTTTTTGGGGAAGTCTGATTGCCGGGGTTAAAAATATAAAAGAAGTGGAACCACGCCGTAACAATAATGATTATTTATAGGAAATCGCTTCATCCGTTTATTTTTTTTGTTCGCTCATTTTGCCTGGATATAAGATATTCGCGTAGATCCAGCTTCATTTTTCCGCCTACAGGCAAGCCCGGATTTTCGGAATTATTTTTTGCAATATATCTCTGAGGATTCTATCGGATATTTTTTGTCGAGGTCTACATCATTTAAACTTTTCATGGCGCCCCAGGCGAACGCCTTTTCAAAAAATGGCAGCAGTTTTTTGTTTTTTATTTTCCCCAAAAAATAGACTTCATGTTCTTTCTCCTTAATTCCCATTTCATATAATATCTCGTCATGCTCCTTTATGCCAAGTTCATGAAAATATTGCATCATCCTGAAATATTCACAGACATTCCCACTCTCCAGTTTACCGGCAAAATAAAAGGGCATAAACCAGCCAATAATATAGCAGGAAATGGAAATTGCTTTTCCAATGATATGGAAACGGAGTTCATAGTATGTTGATACCGGAATATCATATTTCCGCATTATTTTAGAAACCTCTTTACGATGATTCCACTCATCCAATTCAATTTGTTTTATTGCCCTTTTTTCTGCTTTGTCTTTAACTGAACCGGCATGGCCCTGGTAAGCAAATGCTGCTGCTTTTTCCGCAGAATAGGCCCTTTTTAGTAAGTCAATTAAGTCAGGATGATTTAAAACCATTTCGTATTAAATTAAGAGAAGGGATTTTCATTAGGTAATTTTCTTAGATTTAATAATTGGGTTTGAAGATAATCACAAAAAAGCAAAATTAATAGCTATAATGAGTCGCCATGAGTACCTGGCCATCCAATTTACCCCGAACCACCGCTATAAAATAGGAACGATAAACTATCAATTTTTGCTGTCTAAGGGTTTGCCATTATGTCCTTGCGTTGAGACCGGTAGCGTTAGCTATTTATAAATAATTCGCGTAATCAATAGGATCAGGGACAACAATCTTATTTATTCAATTTTTTGGGCTTCTTCCTGGCTGGCATATTCCTCTTCCGGATCAGGTAATACCTTTATCAGCGATTTTTGTAAAGAAATGACTGATGAAGCGGAATAAAGGCCGAGGCCATTGCCTGAATAAGTATAGTCCATCAACGTTAGTTTCACCACGTCGTCTATGGACAGTTCAATATAGTGGCCATAACGGATAAGCTTAAAGTAAAAAGACTTTGTTTCATTGGGAGTATAAAAACCCGACTGGATATCGTTGAAAATAAAATTCTGGCGGTTATTCAATGGGTTG
Source organism: Chitinophagaceae bacterium (assembly GCA_025963615.1). Lineage (GTDB taxonomy): Bacteria > Bacteroidota > Bacteroidia > Chitinophagales > Chitinophagaceae > JAFDYH01. Next base: position 2,353 of record JAOQAL010000642.1, read on the forward strand.
AATCCCCAGGCCCTTATAAGTACCTGACCGCTGGAAACATTGAACGAAATAAAATAGCCATTCCCATCCTTATCAATATCACACACCAGTCCCAGTTTTCCCATACCTTCCACCGTTAGCAAACCTTCCCATATAAAACCCGCCGAAGGTTTTTGAAAGCAAAATATCTCGTAGCCGCTTCTTGATCCGCAGGTCCATTTACCCGGGTAAATTTCTGAAGTGGCTGTCGGGTTCGAAAGCAAATGCTCCAGCTTTCCCTGTTCGTCCTGGGGTATTGTTTTTATTACCATTTGTTCCCAGCGGTAATAACTTTTTAACAATAATCTTCCTTTACTGTCTGTATCCAGCTTCTTGGGTGGAGGCAATACCCGTAAGGCATCAATTCGTCCATAAGCGTAGAAAAAATTATACACCAGTAAGTGACCCCCATCCTGCACAATACGGGCAGCATAATTTCCCTGCGGTAACAGCACATCTGCATGAAAGGAGTGATATTCGCCAAAAAAATCCGGTGCAAACCAATAGCGCACCTTAATATCTTCCCGGATAGAACCGAGCAAATAATACCGCCCATGCAATTCAAATACGCAGGGACATTCAATGTCATCATACATCAGGGGGTATAACAAGGATGGCATCAGTTCGACAATATCATTGGTTATTTTCACCAGGCCCACGCATCCCCGGCGGGATACAGGGCCGGCAATCGCACGGGCACCCAGCAGCAGGTAAACTTCGCCCTTGTATTCAAACCGGAAAGGGTCCCGGAAACTCAACCAGGTTCGCGGATTCGTATTGGACGTTTCATAAAAAAAACCTTCCGGCCCGATCGGAAAAATATTTTTCCGGTCCTTCTTCCAATCGATAAGGTTTTTAGATTCAGCGAACCCTATTCTGGAAATTACTCCCCGGTCTCTTCTTTGTAAACCAGTATAATACATTTCAAAATGATCTCCCACTTCGCATACATGCATCGTCCATAGCATATCATCGTCCCATTCACCGGGATGACCAACGAATAAAGCGTTGTTTACCCTTTTCCATGAAATGCCGTCTCTCGATACGGCATGTGCGATATAATCGTGATTAGGAATGATAAGATGAAATAAGTGGTAAACCCCCTTGTAAATAATAACTGTGATGTCTCCAATTTCCCAGTCACTGAAACCTGATCCTGAATACATAATTTAATTTTTCCGTTTTATTAAAATTACGAAATACTGCCACTTATTTTGATTTGGTTAATTTTACAAAATTTCTCCGCAAAAGAATAATGAAATGATGAACGGATATTACATTCAGTTATTCAGTCCACATGGACTTATACGGTTCAATGATCCTGAAATTGGCAGGGATAAGGATACCGGGGGACAGGTGAAATATGTACTGGAACTATTGGAAAGTCTTTCCCAGCATCCACAGGTAAGAAAGGTAGACCTCTTCACCCGGAGAATCATGGATAAAAGGGTTTCCTCAGCCTATGAAAAAGAAGTTGAAATGGTAAACGAAAAAGCCCGTATCATCCGGGTGACCTGCGGCGGCAATGCCTACCGCCAAAAAGAATCCTTATGGGATTACCTGGATGAATTCGTTGATAAAACAATTCGGTTCATTGAGAAGCAGGATGATTTTCCTGATGTGGTACACGGACACTATGCTGACGGCAATTACCTGGCGGGACAGATAAGTGAAGTATATGGAATACCATTTATTGCCACCGGGCATTCACTCGGCAGGAACAAAAAAAATATTTTACTTAAGGAAGGTTTGTCGCCGGAGAAGATCAATGAGAAGTTTAACATGGAACGGCGAATTGAGGTAGAGGAAAATTTGCTCCAGGCCGCAGATGTAATTATTGTAAGTACGCAACATGAAATAGATACTCAATACGACTTATATAAAAATAAGAAAGCCGGAAAGTTTGAAGTGATCCCACCTGGCGTGAACACGGATTTATTCTATCCATTTTACAGGTTGGATATGCCTTCATTCAAAATGACCATTGAACAGGAGCAGGCGCTGTACCGGGTTAATTCGGATATAGACCGTTTTTTATTCAACCCTGCAAAGCCATTAATTCTTTCTATTGGGCGTGCCGACAAGCGAAAAAACTTTGATACGATTATTCAATCCTACGGCCAGGACAAGGAATTACAAGCCATGGCTAATCTTGCCATATTTGCCGGGGTAAGAAAGGATATTACCAAGATGCCTGAGGACGAAAAAGACATATTGACCAGCCTCTTACTGTTGCTTGATAAATATGATCTGTATGGAAAGATGGCTATTCCCAAAAAAAATGATCCCCGCCTGGACGTACCCGAAATATATCGTTTGGCTGCACGTAAAAAAGGAGTTTATGTAAATGCAACCCCGGGGGAAAATTTTGGATTGACCATTGTGGAAGCCGCTGCTTGTGGTTTGCCGGTTGTTGCCTCGCCCACTGGTGGGCCAAAAGAGATCCTCGAACATTGTAGCAATGGATTATTGGTTGATGTGGACAACCCTGGAGCTATTGCAGAAGCGTTGAAGAAAATTATTGCAGACCAGTCCTTGTGGGAAAAATATTCTGCCAATGGAGTAGTTGCCACCAATCACTTGTATTCATGGACGACCCATAGCAGCAAATACATGGAAATCATTAATGATCTTTTCAAGAGAAAAGATACGGATACTCCTGCTTTTAAGAATAAGACGGCCTATGGGAAAAAACTGGCTAAAGCTAATCTGTTTATCATTGCGGACCTCGACGGAACGCTTGTTGATGGCAACAATTCAGAGGGACTTGGTGAGTTGAAGCAATGGATTGTTGATCATAAAAACCAGGTAGTATTTGGCATTGCCAGTGGAAGAAATATAGAAATCGCAGCGCAGGCATTTGTTAAATATAATTTGCCAAAGCCAGATATCCTGATATGTTCGGCCGGATCGGAAATCTATTATACAGA
>JAOQAL010000665.1 GCA_025963615.1 Chitinophagaceae bacterium
GATATTGTTTTACCCGATAATTTAGAAAATCTGAAGGTCCGTGAAAAAGACAATGACAATGCGTTGAAATGGGATGAGATTGCCAAAGCACCCTATGCTACATGGAAACCCGGTTACGACCCTAAAGCGATTGAGTCATTGAGCAAGCAGCGCATTGACAACAATATAACCTTTCAGACAATCAAACAAAATTCTGAATGGATTGCCAAACAAAATGACAGGGAGTATGCATTAAAACTGGATGCCTACCGGAAAGAACAAAAGCAGATATCAGCTACGATCAAACAAAATGAGACGTTGTTGAAACTTACTGACTCGCTGGATATTTCTTTTATCCCGCAGGATCAGAACCGCTTTCCGAACGATAAGGACAAACAGGCCCGCTATAATCAATGGGTAAAAAATCTAAGCAGGGATATTTATCTTGACCAGGCAGTGAAAGTGATGAAAGATATGATTATTCAGCGCAACATTGCATTGGGTAAGCAACCTGCTGAAGAGACGAAGAAATCATTTTAAATTTTGAATTTATATTGTAAAAACCCGCCCGGTTGTAAACTGGACGGGTTTTTATTTTCACAGATATCTTTCTTTTATAATTTTTTCATGATGTATAGTATGTCCTATAACAATATAACCCAACGCTAAAACAGAAATTGAGTGATTACTGGAAATACCTGTTGCACTTAATTGCTCTTCATCAAACGATCCGAATAAAAATGCTGAGGCTTTCCGCACAACTTTAAATTCTTCTACCAATTCGTTCCAGTCCCGCCTCGCTGCATTCGAAACGGCGGCATATTTGTTCTCATCAAACCCCGAAAGGGGGGTAGCATCTTTTCTGGCAAAACGCAATGCGCGGTAATCAAATATTCTTTCCGCATCAATAATATGCTGTAACAATTCTTTAATCGTCCATTTACCGGTTGCATAGCGATAATCCTGTTTAGAAGTAGGAATCGCTTCAAGAAATTTTATGAAAGCATCGTTTTCCTCCTTAAAAGCGGCCATCAGATCATCCTGAGGCACCTGGTTAATATAATTATGATAAAATGCAGGAACAGCTGATAAATCAGGGCGTGACATAGTATTATTTTTTTGGAGTTCTGAAAATCGTCATTTTACTTTTTATACAGAAGACTATCCATTAAAGATTCTGAAACGAACCATCTATATCCAATAGAAACAGAAGCCTCACTTTTCCAGGGCCGCCTGTTAAATGGACCGGTAAATGTATCGAAATTCCAATGGGTAAGACACCAACTACTGAATTTATTCAGTGATTTACCGTCTTCGTTTTCAGCATGGCTTCTTAATAGTCATTAAAACTAAGTCCACTATTCAGTAATTTGCATAAATTGAAATTCTCATCCAGCAATGCAGAACGGCAGCCGGGCTGGCCGTCATTCTACCTTTTAAAAAAGCTATAAAATTATTTTATGGAAGATCAATCAATAGCAAATTACCAAACCGCAATCATTCCAACCTTATCGCTCAGAAATGGAGCCGCAGCCATTGAGTTTTACAAACAAGCATTTAATGCGGTTGAGTTAATGCGCATTACAGATCCCGGTGGTTCGGTGGTGGCAGAGATGTCAATAGAAGGAGCCCGGTTCTTCCTTGCTGACGAATCACCTGAACATGGCAACTTTAGTCCTGAATCGGTAGGCGGTGTAACAGTACGCATTGCATTATTTGTAGCCAACCCCGATGCGGTAGCAGAACGTGCTGTAGCAGCAGGAGCCACGGTAGTTTATCCGGTGGCGGACCAGGACTATGGTTACCGGCTGGGACAAATCTCAGACCCATTTGGGCATCAATGGGAAATCGGCAGAAAAATTTAGTAATGATTTTTTGAAAGGGTGGAGGGGTAATGATGGAACATGTCTGGTAAGGTCTGCCGGCTTACAATTTCTGATCTGTTGCAGTTATAGGGTTTTCACTGCCTTCCATAAGTAACGGAAGCCGTGCAGCAAAAAAAAGCAAAATCGTTTTATTTGATCACATTTTTTTCCACTGCTTCTTTAGTAAGGATTACTGGTTTAATAAATCCCTGTTCATCAAAATACATTTTTTCAATACAGGGTTCTCTGGAATTGCCATTCGTTTCTGATAGTGGACGACGGTGATAAACAATATACCATGGATCCTGCTTTGGTATTTTAATCACTGAATGGTGTCCGGCACCGGTAGCAATTTTCGGATCCAGTATCCAGCATCTAGCCATCCATGCCCCAGCGGGGCATTTTGTGGGTAGATGGGTCAGATCCGGAGACGAAAATGCATCAAGGAATACCTGCTTATCATAGCTGGCGGAATAGGTGGGATATGTCCAATACGTTTTATCGAAAATAATTCCTTCCGGATTGGCATACCACCCGGGAAAAACGGGGTTGCCTGTTTTTTCTATAACTGCCTTTTTTTGAGCGTAAAGGCTATTGGTAAAAATTATAGCGACTAACATCACGATTTCTTTTTTTCATCGTACTGTTTTATGCTGAACCACCGGCATTTGTTACGGGCGGTGATAAGGGTTTTAATTTACTGTAACTTTTTTTCGTTACAAACGTAAAACAATTTGGGTTAAAGAAATTCTTTATATGCCTGCTATATCGGAACGTAAATATTATATTGACTGGATCAGGGTTATCGCTTTTTCACTCCTGATATTTTTCCATTGTGCCATGCCCTTTGTTGTCTTTGGTTGGGAAGTAAAAAACAGGGAGACTTCTTTGGGACTTAGCCGTTTGATCTGGTGGATGCATCAATGGCGGTTGCCATTATTATTTTTTATCTCCGGTGTAAGTATTCATTTCTCACTTAAAAACAGGTCTGTTATCGCATTTGCAGGTGAAAGAGTAGTCCGCTTACTGATTCCTTTGCTTTTTGCCATGCTTTTTGTGATTCCGCTACAGGTATATTTCGAAAAACTACAGAAGGGGCTGATTACCGGATCTTATATTTCATTCTATCCAACCGTATGGAGTTTTGTTCCATATCCTGACGGAACGCTTAGCTGGAGCCATATGTGGTTTGTGGTTTACCTCTTTGTCTTTTGTATCCTGTTGCTGCCGGTGTTCGCCCTGTTTAAAATAAAATCAATTAAATCAGGAAAAGAGAAACTGGCAAGGATTTTATCACAGCCCTTACCGGCTTTTGTGTTAGTGATACCATTAACAATTTATTATTTTACCCTTTATCTTACATATCCTGAACAACAAAGCCTGCTCGATGATTGGTTTCTGTTTGTATTTTCATTAACTCTTTTATTTTATGGTTATTTGTTAGGCGGGAGTATCCGCTTTTGGGAGTGTTGTGAAAAATACCGCTTTTACTTTCTTGGAATTGCAGTCGTTTGTATCATTTATCTTTTCTATGGTTATTGGTGGTCAATGAATCTGCCAAAACAGCAAAATAATGATATGTATTTGTTTGGAACATTAAGTTCCATACATATCTGGTCACTCATACTGTCAGTTTCAGGCTTTGCTAAAAGGCATTTAAACTTCACCAACCGTTTCTTGAAATATGCAAACCAGGCGGTGTATCCTTTTTATATTCTTCACCAGACATTGATCGTTGCTTTTGGCTATTATGTGGTACAGTGGCCATTCCCCATTTTTATAAAACTGTTAGTACTCATCATACTTTGTTTTTCTTCCCTTGTCCTCATTTATCAATTTTTGATCAAGCCGTTTATGCTTCCAAGAATATTGTATGGCCTTAAGCCTAAAGAAAAAAAGACACAATCAACAGCGGCGGCGGGCATCCCTGCGCAGGCCGTGGGATGAAATGGTATTTGCATAAGTTACCGGGAAGCAGGACCCTGGAAAACCGCCGGTCAATTTAAATTCCAATCCTCTTACTTAAATTAATTTTTTTATTCTCATGGGTAACGCTATCCAATATAAGAAATAACTTGTGGAAGGATTTAAGATCGGAATAGCCGCTTTAATTGAATGATCTAAGAAGTGCCCGGTTTGGTTATTCCAGTTGTTTCTTCGCTTTTTCAATCCGGATATACGCAAATAGCTACCGGGGACCTGCTTAAATCTCCTCACAATATTCCGCCGGCTTGCGGCAGATCTTTCGTTACTTCGGTTATCATCGGGATACTGAAATAATTACTTTCTATGGTTTTGTGATTCTTTCGCCAGCAAGTCGCTAGATCGGGTAGTTGTGTCGCAATCCGCCGTCTGAAATGTCGCAATTACACCCGCTCAATCTGTGTGAATGAAGTTATTTTTATGTTTGATAAATTTCGTTATCAATAAAACAAAACAAGATGCAAAAAATTACCCCATTTTTATGGTTCGATAAACAGGCTGAAGAAGCGATGAATTTTTATACTTCTATTTTTAAAAACTCAAAGATCGGAAGTGTTTCACGTTACGGAGACGCGGGGCCCGGCCCTAAAGGGACCGTCATGGTCGCATCGTTCGAACTGGAAGGTCAGAAATTCACGGCGATAAATGGTGGCCCGCAATTCAAATTCACGGAAGCCATATCATTTCTGGTAGATTGCAAGACCCAGGAAGAGGTTGATTATTTTTGGGGAAAGCTTGCTGAAGGTGGAAGTGAAAGCAGGTGTGGCTGGCTTAAAGACAAATTTGGTTTGTCCTGGCAAATCGTTCCGGAAACATTGGGCAAATTAATGAGTGATCCCGATCCGGAAAAATCGAAACGGGTAATGATAGCAATGCTTAAAATGGATAAAATAATTATGGCCGATTTGCTAAAAGCTTACGACGGCAAATAATAAGTCTCAAAACATTAAATGGCAAAACCGACTACAACAAAAAAAACAGCGAAGGCCCAAAAGGAACAGGCTCCTACAGCAAAACATTTTATTGAACGCTTGAAGAATTATCAATCACCTGAAGAATTAAAAAAGATTCAACGCTATTTTAAATCTGGAAAAGGTGAGTATGGTGAGGGCGATCAATTTATGGGGGTAAAGATGGGACAGTTGTTTGCATTGGCTAAAGAATTCGCCGGGATGCCGGTGACCGAAATAGAAAAGTTGCTGGAAAGTCCCATCCATGAGATAAGGGCTGGTGGCGTTAGCATTATGGATAAAGAGTCGCGCAACAAAAAAACTGAGGACAGCCGGAGAAAAGAATTTTATGATTTGTATATGAAACGCCACGACAGGATCAACAACTGGGACCTTGTTGACCTGGGTTGCCTGCATATGACCGGAAGTTATTTGTTTGATAAACCCCGGAACATTTTATATAAACTCGCCAAATCTAAAAATATATGGGAACGACGCACAGCGATTCT